>NZ_JBFUMG010000119.1:0-10574 GCF_054049495.1 Phyllobacterium sp. P5_D12
CTGGAAGGACCGCAAATGATACGTAGGCTAACGCTTCTCATGGCCGGAGCCCTGTTGGGTGCGACGGCAATGGTCGTTGTGCAGGGAGCTCTGCCCACAACCGCTGCAGAAGCTGCGGGCACCGATACCTATAAACAGCTATCAATTTTTGGTGATATATTCGAGCGCGTCCGCGCCCAATACGTCACGCCACCCGACGACAAAAAGCTGGTCGAGAGCGCCATCAACGGCATGCTCACCTCGCTCGATCCACACTCATCCTACATGAATGCCGAACAGGCGCAGGACATGCGCGTTCAGACCAAGGGTGAATTCGGCGGCCTCGGTATCGAAGTCACCATGGAAAACGAACTTGTGAAGGTTATCGCTCCGATCGAGGACACCCCGGCATCGAAGGCTGGCGTCTTGGCGGGCGACTATATTTCGCAAATCGATGGCACTGAGGTGCGTGGCATGACGCTGACCGACGCCGTCGACAAGATGCGCGGCGAGGTGAACACGCCTATCGAACTGACGCTCATTCGTCAGGGTGCCGACAAGCCGATCAAGCTCACCATTGTCCGCGACGTGGTCAAGGTCAAAGCTGTCCGCTCACGCGTCGATAACGACGTTGGTTATGTCCGCGTCATTTCTTTCACTGAACAGACCTTCGAGGACCTGCAGAAGGCAATCAAGGATATCCAAAGCAAGGTTCCGGACGACAAGCTCAAAGGCTTTGTGCTCGATCTGCGCTTGAACCCCGGTGGTCTGCTAGACCAGGCCGTCGCCGTCTCCGATGCTTTCCTCGACAAGGGCGAAGTTGTCTCGACACGCGGCCGCGATCCGCAGGATATCACCCGGTTCGACGCACGGCCCGGCGATCTGACCAACGGCAAGCCGCTGATCGTCCTGATCAATGGCGGCTCGGCCAGTGCTTCGGAAATCGTCGCCGGTGCGTTGCAGGACCATCGCCGCGGAACGATCCTCGGAACACGCTCATTCGGCAAAGGTTCGGTACAGACAATCATACCGCTCGGCGAAAGCGGCGCATTGCGTCTGACGACGGCGCTTTACTACACACCTGCTGGAAAATCCATCCAGGGCAAGGGTATTGTCCCGGACATCGCTGTCGATCAGCCGCTTCCCGCCGACCTTCAGGGCAAGGCGGAGCCGATGAGTGAATCCAGTTTGAAGGGTCACATTAAAGGCGTGCAGGAAGATGCAGAGGGTTCCGGGTCGATCGCCTATGTGCCGCCGGATCCGAAGGACGACCTGCAGCTCATCCAGGCGTTGAAGCTCCTGCGCGGCGAACAGGCAAATGCAGCCTTCCCGGCTGATCCCAAGAAGGGCGTGCCTAACTGACATGAAAATGGGGACCGGACTTTTCTCCTACAGTCTGGTCCCCATGGCTCATTTCTCCAGCCTCTATCCCTCCATTAACATTCTCTGCGGCCAAAACGCGTGAACTCCGATCTCAACCGGCCGCTGGGACAAAACGGCAAAAGGTCAGACTCAAAATCTGACAAGATATCGCCAATCCGCTGGCTATTGCCATCGGCTGCGATTGTCTGTGTCCTTGGCCTTGCCTCGCTCGTCACCTACACCAGCCATCAAGGCTTCCGACGGCCGGTACCTGAACCGCCGAAGACGCAGGTTGCGGAAGCCGCACCGACCGTTATCCCGCCACCAGTCCCAGCACATGACACTAAAAGCCAGCCGGGCAATATCGTCACGGCGCCCGAAGGCGGCCCCAAGGTAATCGTCGTTGGTGATCCTACACGGCGCGCGCAGGACCCCCGCACTGCCCATATCCCCGAACCCGATATGCTGGAGCAAAGCCCGCAGGGGCCACTGCCCATGATTGCGCCCGATGGCCGGCGCCCGCTCGATATCTATGCCCGGCCATGGTCAGGCGCGCGTGGAGCTCGCGTCGCCATCGTCATCGGGGGATTAGGCCTGTCGCAAACCGGGTCGCAACAGGCAATCCAGACGCTGCCTCCCGAAGTGACACTGGCCTTCTCGCCGGAAGGCAACAGCCTCCTCCGCTGGATGCAGGCAGCACGTCAGGACGGCCATGAAGTCTTGATGCAGATCCCGCTCGAACCCTATGACTATCCGCGCGTCAACCCGGGACGCAACACGTTGACCGTGGATGCATCGCCAGCGGCGACCTTGGAAAACCTGCACCGGGCAATGGGCCGTATCACGAACTACACAGGCGTCATGAACTATATGGGGGGGCGCTTCACTGCTGAACCCGAGGCAATGACCACTGTTATTCAGGATATCGCCAAGCGTGGTCTGCTCTACCTGGACGACGGCACATCGGCGCGCAGCAAAGCCGAAGGCATTTCCGCGCAACAGGGCGCACCTTTCGCAGCAGCCGACCTGTTGATTGACGCTTCGCAGGATCGCGGCACGATTCTGAAGAAGCTTGATGAGCTGGAGCGCATTGCCCGTGCCAAGGGTACAGCGATCGCCACAGGCTCCGCCTTCGATGTAACAGTGGAGGCGGTCACATCATGGGCCAACGAGGCGAAGGCCCGCGGTATAGAGATAGTTCCTGTCTCCGCCCTTGTCCGCGATCCGCAAAAGGGTTAGCAACCGATGGCCCGGAGTATTTTGCATGAGCAAGAACAAGAAGCCTGTCGATCCTGAATCCCTGCCCTACCGGCCCTGCGTTGGTATCATGGTGCTAAACCGGCAGGGTCTGGTCTGGGCCGGGCACCGCATCGTCGCTGCCAATGACGAGATGGATGGTGCAACGCAGCTGTGGCAAATGCCGCAAGGCGGCATTGATCAAGGAGAGAACCCCGAACCGGCAGCCTTGCGCGAACTCTACGAGGAGACTGGTATGAAATCCGTATCTCTCCTCGCCGAAGCACCCAATTGGATCAACTACGATTTGCCTCCTCATCTTGTTGGCGTTGCGCTGAAAGGCAAATATCGCGGCCAGACGCAAAAATGGTTCGCCTATCGCTTCGAGGGCAATGAAACCGAAATTGCGATCAACCCGCCTCCCGGTGGTCACACCGCCGAATTCGATGAATGGGCTTGGAAGCCTCTGACCCAATTGCCCGACCTTATCGTTCCCTTCAAGCGCAAGGTCTATGAAGAGGTGATCGCCGCGTTTAGGCATTTAGTAGACTAAATTTAATCTCGTACCCGCCTGGCGGATTGTACCGATTAACGCCGATTTTCTTTACTCGTTGTATGCCCGATCAACGCTTGGAGCATTGTGCTCCAGTCCTCTGGATGCAGTTCATGACCGCCTCCTTCAATTTCGACCAGCTTCGACCCCGGAACGATCTTGATGAATTCGCGACCGTGCTCGATAGGAAAGATGGGATCAGACGTGCCGTGGATAACAAGCAGCGGCGGTTGAAGGCGAGTGAGTTGACCATTCCGTTGGTCTCCGCTGGAAATCACGAAATGGTTGGTTGCACTTTCAAATCTCCGCGCTCGATCATAGTCCATTGCAATGAAGTCTCGCGCATGTTGCTCGTAAAACGAATGCCTCGTACTGGAAATCGCGCGGACGTCAGCGAGCATGAACTCGACAACCTGGGTGCGATCTGACCAATCGAGATCGGCGTAGCTGGYGGAATGCTCTGTGTAGGCGGCAGTCATTCCGGGTAGATGAGTGGTATCAACGCCGACAGGTGACGTGCTTATCAATGTCAGCGTTCGCGATCGCGCCGGATATTTCAATGCCACAAGTTGTGCGATCATGCCGCCCATGGACATCCCAACGATATGCGCCGACGCAATGCCGTAGCCATCAAGCACACGAATTGCATCATCGGCCATGTCGTCGAAGCTGTATTCAGGTTTGCCAACCGGATAGTTTGTCGAAAGTCCCGTATCACGATTGTCGTAGCGGATTACGTAGCGGCCTTTGTCTGCAAGACGCTGGCAGAACTCTTTCGGCCACCACAGCATCGAGGCCATGGCGCCCATGATCAGCAGGATTGCCGGATCATTCGGGTTACCGAACGCTTCGCTGGCCAGCTCGACTCCGTCTGTCTTGACTAGTTTCGTTTGCATGCCGTCACCTTGCCTCTCTACATTCACCCGGTAAACGTCACTGGGGCAAGCGGTCCAAGTCGTCGTAAAGCGCTTGACTGTGTTTATAAAGGTTCTCGAAGAATACCTGCATTGGCGCATATATATCCGACCAACGGGCGTCCGGCATTATTTCATCGACATAGGAAACATGGTCGTCCACGGCCGCTACCAAATTGGCAGAGCGCCCGCTCGCAGTGGCAGCCATGATAGCGCAGCCGATAATGCCACATTCAGCTTCAGCGGGGACCAGAATCGGTATGTTGTAGACGCTGGCCTTGATCCTCATCCAGAGCTTCGTCTTCGCCCCGCCGCCCGAAGCGACTATCCGTTCAAGGGGCACTCCGGAAATGGCATCGAGAACCTTGATGTGACGTTTCACCGCGAAGGCAACACCTTCGAGAACTGCACGGTGCATATGCGCAAGCCCGTGCGATGCACCTATCCCGAAATATTGCGCACGCGCATTACGATGTTCGCCAAGCCGCTCGCCCGCAAGATACGGCATGAAGAACAGCCTTTCCGATCCTGGCGGGGCTTCTTCAGCCTTTCCGACAATATCGGAATATGACAGCTGCTTTTCGTGAAAGGCCCGGCGCGCCCACCGCATCGCGTCTCCGCCCGATTCCAGCAGCATGAAGGCGCCCCAATTGCCTTCCACCGTTCCGACATTGCAGACGGCTGCGTCAAGCAGCGGCTGGTCCGCGACGGCAGTTACGATCGCGGAAGTACCCATGACTTCCGATCCGACGCCCGGACGGCACACGCCCGATCCAAGAAGCGCAGCCGGATAGTCCCCCGCCCCGACAAGGACCGGCGTCCCCTCGCGCAACCCGGTTTCGATCGCTGCTTTCGCCGTAACGTGAGCAAGAATCTCTACCGGATTTCGCAACGGTGCCAGCTTGGCCCTGTCGAGGCCAAGAAGCCCGATCATCGTGCCCGACCATTCCCCAGTCCTCGCATCCATGAGAAAGCTTGCACCTCCATCGGTGCGATCCATGGCAATCTCGCCGGTCAGCCGCAGATTGATGTAGTCCTTCGGCATAAGGACTGCTGCCGCCCTCCCGTAGGCATCAGGGTCATTGTCGCGCAGCCACTGCAGCTTGAAACCGGGCCAGGCGGGCGTCGCTGGATTGGCAGAGTCAGCGAGGTAGGTTTCCGGTCGATGCAGTCTTTCGAAAGCTGCGACGTGACCGACTGTACGTTTGTCGTTCCACAGCGGTGCGGTATCACGCACCAGTTTGCCAGCATCGTCCACGAGCACGGTACCGTGCATCTGGCCACAGGCGGCAATAGCATCGATATTGGAATGTGCGTGTGGAACCTTGTTGAGCACCTGGCGGATCGTCGCCACGACACCATGCCACCAATCGCCGGGCCGCTGCTCCGACCAGCCGAATTGCGGCACGATCTGCTCGTGCTCCCGCGTTGCGATCACAAGGATTTTGCCCTTGGAATCCACAAGTGCGCTCCGCACACTTCCAGTGCCTACATCAATCGCAAGCGTGAGCTTACCTGCCAAGTGCTTCGCCCGTACTCTTCAAGAAGAGATGCATCCTTTCGACATCGATCGGAATGTTGACGACATCATCGGGACGGATCGGCGAGCCCGCAGCAACCTGTGCCGTGAATGGCGCAGTTCCTGTCTTGCCAATGGCAAGCGTGTGTGGTCCGAGCGGCTCGATATCAGCCACCTTCAGCGGCATCGTTGGAAACGAACCCGCCGCAATCATGGTGTGTTCAGGCCGGATGCCAAGCACGACCTCTTCGTCGGCCGCGCTCGTCAGCGCTTGTGTTCGATTTGCCGGTATTGGCACCCTCACATCATTTCCCGCCCGAAAGCTGAGCCCGCTACCATCCCGCTCGAGCCGGCCTTCGATGAAATTCATGCTCGGAGCCCCGATGAAGGCGGCGACAAACAGATTCTTCGGTGACTCATAAAGTGTGATCGGGTCCGCCGTCTGTTCGATACGTCCCTGGTTCATCACAACCACACGATCAGCCATCGTCATAGCCTCTACCTGATCGTGCGTGACATAGACGATGGTGGTTTTCAGGCGGCGGTGCAGAAGCTTGATCTCGGTTCGCATTTCAATACGCAGCTTGGCATCGAGATTGGAAAGGGGCTCGTCGAACAGAAAGACTTCCGGCTGGCGCACAATGGCGCGGCCAATGGCGACGCGCTGGCGTTGTCCACCCGAAAGCGCGCTGGGCTTGCGTTGAAGATAGGCGCCGAGGTTGAGAATGCGCGCTGCATTTGCGACCGAGGTTTCAATATCGGCCTTTGATGTGCCGCGCACTTTCATGCCATAGCCAATATTCTCGGCGACCGTCATGTGGGGGTAAAGCGCATAGTTCTGGAACACCATCGAACAGTTGCGCAAACCAGGGCGGAGATTTGTGACATCGCGGTCACCGATGCGGATTTCTCCGGACGTCGCTTGCTCCAGGCCGGCGATCATGCGCAGGGTCGTCGTCTTCCCGCAACCGGAAGGCCCGACAAGCACAACAAATTCCTTATCAGCGATCACCAGATCGAGCGGTGGAATAACCTCGACCTTGCCAAACGATTTGGTGACCTGTTGCAAACGCACTAGGGACATGCCGTGCCTTTTCATACGAACTCCGTCGCGCTGCTACAGCGGCGACGGACGCTTCATTTCTCAACTGGAACTATCCCGCCAACACTGGCGGCGGGCGGGATAGCGACTTGTCATTATTTTGCCGGGAGGCCCATCGACGAACGATAGGCCGCAAGCTGCTTGTCGCGGCCAAAATCGTCGGTCAGCTTGTTCCATCCCTGCGCCACCGTATCAAGCGCCTGCTGGGGCGTCACCTCGCCAGCCAACGCTTTCGACAGCTCGATCTCCAGAATTTCCGTGTAGGAGAAATAGCCCGGCAAGCGCATGTCAAGCGCCGTGTTCTTGGCAGTGACGGCGTCTTTCTGGGCACCGAGATATTCCTTGGCCTCACGTGGTGAGAATATCTTCGACCAAAGATCGGCGTTGGTCGTATGCGAGATGCGATACGGGTTGACCCCGGTGCCACCGGTGATCGCCGCCTGTCCTGACACAGCCGGACTGGTCAGGAACTTGATATAATCCCAAGCCGCATCCTGATTTTTGGATGAAGCGGGAACAGCCGCCTGCCACCCGCCGAACGCCATGAACGATGTCTGGATGACGTGGTCGAACTTGTCCCACTTCTTGGTCTTGTAGTTCCAGATCTCGTCCGATCCAGGCAGCGATGCCGAGCCAACATTGCCCGCAACCTTGGATTGCTTGGGATCGGCGCCAATAACACCGGTATCACCCCAGCCGATCGACTCCGCCACCTGACCGCCGGCAAACGCTGCATTCACTTCGCCGAACGAGAAATTCAGCGCATTCGGCGGTGCGAGCTTCGACGCCTTTATATATTCTTCCAACCCGCGGACCCAGCCAGGATTGTTAACCTGGGCATCCATCGTGTCCGGATCAAAGAACATGGCGCCCGGATTGTCCGGATGGCTTGTATATCCGGCAACATGGCTAAAGAGGAACCAGAATTGCTGTCCGCCACGGCGGAAAGCCTCTGCCGTGCCCCACAGTCCGTTCGCCGGCTGCTGGAAGAATTCAGCGATGTCGAGATACTGCTTCCAGGTCTTTGGCGGCGCCAGATCGTAGCCATACTTGGCCTTGAATGCCGTCTGGTTTTCCGGCTTCTCAAACAGATCGATACGGTAGGTATAGGTGTGCGCATCGCCGTCCATCGTCTGCGACAGAACCTTGCCATTCCAGACCATCAGCTGTTCACGATAGACGGGAGCGATATCCTCCCAGTCTGGGCCGGACTGCATAGCCTTGGGCATCTCCGACAGATAGTCGGTGAAATCCGGCGCCCAGGCTGGCGCGAAGGCAATCACGTCAAACGTGTCTTCGCCCGATGTCAGCGATGTTACGATCTTTGGATAGAGCTCCGACCATGGAAATTCGACGACATTCACTTTGCCGCAGGTTTTCTCAGTCCAGCCCTTGGCGGCCAGCTGCAGTGCGGAAGCGATATAGGGTCCGGTCTGCGTCGTTGCAGTCAGGGTGACGCCGGTATAATCGGGGTCGCAGGCAAGTGCCGACGATGCCCCCGCGATCGCCAACAGACCCGCAGCCGTAGTACTCAGTAGCAATCTTTTCATGTCTTCCTCCCTGGAATTTATGATGATCAGTTATCGTGAATGCTATTTTATTGCTCCCAGAAGCAGGCCGGATCGCATCAACCTGCTTAGAATTCCAGCCATGATAACCATGGGTATGATGGCAACCAAGGCGGCCGCAGAAATCGACCACCATTCGTCACCGCGCTGACTGTTTTGACCCGCGACGAGAATTGGAAGAGTCTGCCATCTGGAGTTCGTCAGAAATAGCGCAAACAAAAACTCGTTCCAGACGAACGCCAACGTGATCATGAACGTCGCTATCAGTCCTGGCTTCGACATTGGCACCACGATGCCAAAGAATATTCTCCACGAGGGAACATTATCCACCATCGCCGCTTCCTCCACTTCGATGGGCAATGCGGCAAAGAAATCGCGCATGAGCCAGATCACGATCGGTAGTGAAAAAGCCACATAGGCGAAGGTCAGACCGGTATAGGTATCGACGAGCTTGAATCCGAGCTTTCCCATTTCAGTATACATCAGAAACAACGCGAATGCCGCGACGATCGGCGGAAACATGCGCTGGCTGACGAACCAGAAAACAATATCGTCATTGCCTAGAACGGGACCGGGGAGCCGTATGCGGCTGGAGCCGATAGCGAGTGCGAGGGCTGCAACAAAGGCATAAATGAGTGATATCGCTTGACCATAGCCCACAATGTGCCGTCCGAGCAGAAATCCACCGAAAGCCACGACGACGAATATTACTCCGGTCAGAAGTTTGACCTCGAAGGTGAACCTCACCAGGGCATAGGCGGCCATCGAACCCACTGCTGTTGCGATGATCGAAGCCGAAAGCCCAATAATCGTCGATGCCATGAAGTTATTGTAGAACTGTCYGCGCTGACCCGACAAAAGTTCGCTCCAGGCGGTTAAAGTCGGTTCAAAGTCGACAAACGGCAGGTATGTCGGCCCGCCGACAACGCCCAATGGCGACTTGAACGACGTTATTGCCACCCAATAGAGCGGGAAGAAGGTAAACGCCAGCCAAAGCAGGCAGCCCGCAAGCGCCCACCAGCGTCCATTTCCCTTCAGATTCCTCACACTCATTTGTGCTTCTCCAGATAGGGCTTCAGGATCGCGAGATAGACGAGGCCAATGACTGTGATGACAATCAGGAACAGGAAGGACAGCGCCGACGTGTAACCAAGATTGAACTTCTTGAAACCTTCCTGGTAGGCGAACAGCGTCAGGGTTTCGGTTGAAATCCCCGGACCTCCACCGGTCATGACAAACACTGTATCGATGATCTTGTAGCTCTCGATCAGCCGGATAAACACCACCGCCACCGAAATTGGCAGCATCATTGGGAAGGTGATCCCCCAGAACTGCTGCCATGAGCTGGCATTCTCCAGCGCTGCCGCTTCATAGACATCATCAGGCAAGGTCTGCAGCCCTGCAAGCAACATCAGCATGACGAAAGGTGTCCATTGCCAAACCTCAACGGAGATGATCGCCCCGATAGCCCATCTCGTCTGTGTCAGGAAAGGCAGGTTGGGAAAGCCGAAGAATGTCATCAGCTCGTTGAGCGGACCCATCGTCGGGTTGAGGATTTGCCGCGCGATCAAAGCGACGGCGACTGGCGCAACGAGCATCGGCAGCAAGAAACTGACGCGGAACAGACCTTCGCCAGGCACATTTCTGTTGAGCGCGAGCGCTACGGAGAAACCGATGACATATTGCAGAGCCACGGAGATGAAGGCGATGATCGTCGTTGTCCACGCGACGTGCCAGAACCGCGGATTCTGCAGAAGCTCGGTATAATTGCCGAATCCGACAAACCTCGGCGGTATCGGCGGAACGAGCCGCAAGCTCATGAAGCTGGTCGTCAGCGAATAGATCAACGGAAATATGGAAATCACCAGGACGATCAGCAGCGCCGGCCAGATAAAGAAATGCTTGACCGGATCATTTCGAGTCATGCCGCACCGCTGACCCAGCAAACTGCGATCCGGAAGCAGGACACCTTAAAAGCCGACATAGATCTCCTCCCACCAAGGACCTGACCTCGATGAATCCCCCATTTCCGTTGGTAGCGTAATTACGCAATTTTTTTCAGTCAACACAATTCTACCCCGAGTGGCCGTAAGCGAGTGCCCTGCTCGCATTGCAAATATTTGCTTGCGCGCGCACTTTTGTAGTTTTATGTAATTTTACTACAGAACGGAGATCGGCTATTGTGCGCGAACCAGTCGCCAGCCTTGTAGACCCTCATGCCGGCGGGATGAGCGGGCACACCGGTCGTTATGAAAAGCGCTTGACCGACCTAACCGGAGTCTATGAGAACGCAGACGCACATGCGGCGCTCGTCAAAAGCCTGAATGATCCGGTCGTCTAC
>NZ_JBFUMG010000120.1:0-10563 GCF_054049495.1 Phyllobacterium sp. P5_D12
GCCTGGAACGGACGCGAATGATGTTCGGAAGATAACATAAAAATTGTGCGTTGCAACAGAACGCCATCTGCAGCATGCGAGTTGAATAGCATTTTGGCTACATTCTTTGATCGTAACCGCCGGAAATGACGGTGTATTTTGCCGGAATGCTATGTAATTTGCGATTGCAATTCCACTCATTCAGACCAAAAACATAATTACATATGCTTATATAATTGAGTGATTGTAATTAGTTTTGCCTCCTTCTAGAGAATTGGATRGGTTGTATAGCTGTGAAATATTGTGTAATTTTTTTATTTGCGCTGCAACATAGCGTGAAATGTGTCGTGTTTCGTTATTTTTGAGTGAAGACAGGACGTGCTTCAGCCGTCCGCGTGCATTGTATGCTGTATTCGCGGGTCGCAATACCTCGCCACGCTCCAAAGCGCAGAAAAATAGTGGTTACAAAGTAAGAAAACTGTTATATTCCGGCTTAAAATTAGCCGAGGTGCTTTCATCTAAACTCAAGGGGTTTGGTATAGACAAATTGGCAGTCAAAAAAACATTCATGTACGCGCATTAGCGTGTGTGGGGGGAGACAAAATGACAAGAAACGATACGCCAGCTTCTCTCCGCATAAAGAATGGGAGCTGAGCATGAGATTTCCAAATTTCTTAATTGGAATGTTCGGCGTCCTCATTGCATTTGCGATCACGACCTACATTCTCACGCAATCCCTGTGGGCAACAATCGTCCAGACGTTGATTTGCGCAGTGGTCATCCAGGTAGGATATTTCGCGGTGGTGCTTTTCCTTGTCGCGCGCGAAAAGCCGCGGACGTCCGAGTGGAAGCAGTCCGGGACTAATGAGCCAACCGGCATTGTCGCCAACAAGCAGCCGCCGTTTAAGTCAATTACACCAACAGAAACGCACTAGGGTCTGTCGATATTCACGCCATGGCGGCCTGCAAACGGCGTTTCTCTGCGCTCCGGTGCTCACGTACCAACATGTACGCTGCGCTCCGGTGCTCGAAAACCACCGTTTTCGCCTCGCCCTGACATGAATCTCAACAGACCCTTAAGCGATCCGGAGCAACTTCCGGGCTTCAGAACCTTGCTCTAGACGTCTGCCTCTTGCGGGAGGCCGAAATAATTGTATCCTTGCTGCATCGGTCTGGTGCTGGCAATACGTCCACAGACCATACGTGGTGCGCGCTAACACGCCTTCGTGCACGCAGTAGAGACCCGCACAGTCGAGGGCAGGGGCAATTATAGATAATCCGGACAATAGTGTGTGTGTGATCATCGCTGCGAAGAACGCAGCCGATACCATCGCGGCCGCCATATCCTCCGCTTTGGCGGATACATACGTGGCAGAAGTGATCGTCGTCGACGATGGCTCGACCGATGGTACGTCGGAAGCCGCCGGAGGCGCCGATGACGCGAGCGGACGGCTGCGTATCATTCGTTTCGACGTCAACAGAGGACCGTCTTACGCACGTAATCACGCCATTTCCTGTTCCTCGGCAGCCCTGATCAGTATCCTCGACGCCGACGATTTCTTTATCCCGGGGCGCTTTTCCCATCTGCTGTCAACCCGGGACTGGGATATGGCCGCCGACAACATCGTCTTTGTCGATCAACGCTGGGCCAGCCACTTCAGCACACTTGCCATTGACACGTTTTCTCCGGAAACCTGGTTTCTCGACCTGCCGACATTCGTCGACCGCAACATATCGAGACGCAACAAGCAGCGCGGCGAGCTCGGCTTCCTGAAGCCTGTCATCCGGCGCGAGTTTCTGGATCGCCACAGCCTGCGCTACAACGAAAAGCTGCGGCTCGGCGAGGATTACGATCTCTATACGAGAGCGCTGGCCCTGGGTGCCCGGTTTCAGATCATCAACAATTGTGGATATGGCGCCGTCGTGCGTGCGGATTCGCTAAGTGGGCGGCACAGGACAGACGATCTGAAACAACTTGCCGATGCCGACAGGGCACTTCTGGACAGCGGCATGCTGTCGGGAGGGGGGCTGGAAGCAGTCCGCGAACATGAGCGCCATATTCGCTCCAAATTCCATCACCGGCAGTTTCTGGACATCAAGTCGCAGCAGGGACTTGTTGCGGCAGCCGTCTATGGTTTGCGCAATCCGTCTGCGGTTTTTCCGATCGCGAGGGGCATCCTGACCGACAAGCTCGATGGAGCCGTCAGAAACAGATCGCCTGCCGCACAGGTCAAACCAGAGCTGCGCTATCTGTTTCCGGCAACTGCCAAAACGCAGTGAGCCTGACGCGGATATCCATTCGAATTTATTGTGCGTTGCACAAAAAGACACAATGGACTAGTCTGTTTCAAGAATAGATCAGGGGTCAATATGAGCGGATTTGCTCAGTTGGGTTCGACAACTGAGCGCGCAAAGGATGCGGTTATGATTGACTCGCAGCCAACAAACCCCATGCCGCCAATCAGATACCAGGGTTAGTTTTATGAAAATCATTGTCGAGAACACGGTCTGCCTGAATACGGGCGACGCCGCCATTCTTCTAGCGATCAGGCACATCCTGAGAAAAGTCTGGGGCGAGGATTTGCGCTTTCAGGTCTTCGACAGCCAGCCGGAAGTGGCAGCACGGCTTTACCCTTCKAAAGAGTATCCGGATCTCGAATTTCACAAACTCCTGTCGGAGTCCGTCTTCAAGTACAGCTACGATCAAAACGTCCTGAAGAACGCTGTCAAGCCGCTCTACAATCGAATTGTACTCGAGGCGCTGCGCCGCTTCGGCAGGGGCGGGCCCATCGACAAGATGTTGTTCAGCGACAACGACCGCCGCTCGCTTGAGATCTACCGGAACGCCGACCTCGTGATCACGACGGGCGGAACCTATCTCGTCGAGAACTACAACCTCGAACGGCGTCTCAATCAATTCCGCATCGACGCGATCCTTGGCAAGGATCCCGTGTTCTTCACGCAGTCACTGGGGCCCTTCAACAAGGACTACAATCGCCAGGAACTGAAACCTGTTTTTGACCGGAGCCCGCTCATTCTTCTTCGCGATTCCCGGTCGAAGGACCATATTGTTGACCTCGTAGAAGACCCCGGCAAATGTCACGTGGTGGCGGATGCGGTGTTCGCGCTTGCCGATACGGACCGGATCGCCGGGATTCTGGCTACGGACCAGACACCGAAAACGGGTCGCGTCGCTATTTCCGTCCGGCACTGGAACTACGTCAAGGGCGGTGGAGACGGCATGCGCCGCTACCTTGATTCCATTCGCAATATCGTCACCACGCTGGTACGGGACCAGGGCAAAGAGGTGACCTTTCTGTCGACTTGCCAAGGCGTGCCGGAATATGCGCACGACGATTCCAAGGCAGCCAAGGCGATCGTTGCCGAGCTCGATCCCGAAATTGCCAGCCATGTCAGCGTCGACGCGTCATTTCACACGCCAGAGCAACTGATGGCGCTTGTAAAGGGGTTCGATTTCGTCGTCGCCACGCGCATGCACATGATGATCATGTCGCTGTGCGTCGGCACGCCGGTGTTGCCGATCGCCTACGAGTTCAAGACCAAGGAAGTCGCCAAGCGTATCGGCGTGTCCGACGTTCTGCTCGACATCGACACCGTGACGGCGGAAGAAGCTGGCGRAAAGCTCGATACCTTCATCCAGAATCTGGAACATTATCGCAAGACGAGCCTCAAGGGTGTTCTTGACGAGCACGCATCGGCAATGTCGGCAACCGAGTTGCTGAGGCCGCTTCTTGTCGCTCCGTCAGCGAATGTTGCTCGCGACCTTGGACCAGATAGCCGACAGAGCGCTGCGTGACTGGGGCAGCAAAAGCATCAGGATGAACGCGAACGCATAGTTCAGCAGCACAGCCAGGATGACCGCGAGAAAATCCGAGCGGGCGATCAGCGACAGGGGCAGCAGCCAGTAGGCGAGYCACGCGAGCAAGGACGAAACGATGAAGAGCCCTTGCACCAAAAGGACGTCCATCGCTGTCACCGGGCCGACGCGCTGCACAAGCACTGCGAGAACGGGAACGCGCAGGATATAGCCGCTGATGGCATAGGCCGCGGCGACGCCGACGGCACCCCAATGCAAGCCCACGATAAAAGCAACCACAGTCGTGATCGAAGAGTAGATGCCCCAGCGGAACATGGTCTTCGTCCTGTCCTGGCAGATGAAGATCCAGCCTGTGGTGCTCGAAATGGGCTGAATGAGGCCCGCAATGCCGAGCCATGCGAAAATCGGTGCGACGGGCAGCCATCTGTCGCCGAAAAGAATACCGACGACCTGTTCCGAGGTAAGGGTCAGCGCAGCGATAGCGGGTACCGTGACGGCCGCGAGGACCCAATTGGTCTGCATGTAGATATCGCGAAAGCGCTTCTTATCGTCCTGTATTCGGCTGAGCAGCGGGATCATCAGGCGTGTCAGCGGCTGATTGATGTTCTGCAACGGGAACAGCAGAAGCTTGTAAGCGCGGTCGTAATAACCGAGCTCAATTGCGCCCGAAAATTTGCCGATCAGAATATTGTCGAGGTTGCGGGAGAAGAAGTTGACGAGGTTGAAGCCTGTAAGGTTAGCGCCGAAGGACATGATGTCGCGATCGATCTTCAAAACCGGCTTGTCCGGTCTAAACCGCGCCACACGCCAGGCTGCAAGCAATCCAACCGCCGCCGATGCTGCCGGGCCAAGCACCAGCGACCAATAGCCCATGCCGGCATAGGCGGCCACGGCCGCTGTTGCAAAGCCTGCAATGGCGGTGACGACATCGTTGATCGCAAGCTGACCGAACTGGAGATGGCGATTCATCAGGCTGAGCGGCATGGCTGCCAGACTTCCGAGGAAGAGCGGCAGGCCGGCGCCGATCGTGATCCCGACCATGCGCGCGTCACCGTAATAGGAAGCGACGACGGGAGAGAGCGCGACAACGACGGTAGTGCTGGCGAGACCGGCAAAGGCGCTCATCCAGAAGACCTGATTGAGCTGCCGCTGACTGATCTCCTTGCGCTGAACAACCGCTTGCTGAAGCCCTAGATTCTGGAAGAGCGCAACGAACGCCACGATCGGACTGACAGAGGCGACAAGCCCGAAGTCTTCCGGAATGAGCAGGCGCGCCAGGACGATGACGGAGAGGAACTGGACAACGATTTTGATGCCTTGTGCGATAACCGTCAAAAGGCCGCCGCGGAGGGCAACGCGTCCAAACTGAAGCGGTTCGGCACTCACGCGCTTAACTTCACTTCGGCCAGACGCGTGATCATATGGGCAAACTGATCATTCAAAACATCGGCGTTGAAATCGGCTTCGATCTTCCTCCTTGCAGCCAAAGCGATGCGCTCGCACTCGGCCGAGTGTTCGGCGATCCACAGGAGTTTTCCTGCGAGAGCCTCTATATCCCTTTCGGGGACGAGGAAACCTGTCGTCTGGTCCTCAATGAGTTCCGGAATCCCCGAATGATATGTGCTGAGCACCGTAAGCCCGGCAGACATCGCCTCCATGAGGGAAACCGGAATGCCCTCCACATCTCCATCCTGTGCCGTCACGCTCGGCAGCAGGAACAGATGGGCTTCCCGCAAGCGCTGCTTGACCTCGCTGTGCGGGCGCGGTCCGAGAAATGTCACCCGGTGCGCAATATTCAGATCTTTGGCGAGGTGCTTCAGCTCGTCGAGCAATTCGCCGCCGCCTATGATCGTATAAGCCCAATCGAGGTCTGGATTTGAAATCGAAAGTTGACCTAGCGCGCGCAAGGCAAACTCGATGCCCTTCTTTTCGGTCAAGCGGCAGACAGAAATCACGTTCAAGGTGCCTTGACCCCAAGAGCGCCACGCATATTCGATCTCGTTGATCCGTACACCCATATGATGCACGGCGACATTTGCTGCCGGCGCGCCGGCGTCCACAAGGGCCTTTTGGAAATAATCGTTGACTGTCAGTTGCCGAGTACCCTGGTCGAACAGGACATTATATTGCCAGAGGGTGTTATCGAGGAGCGGCCGGCCAACATCGCGGCCGTGGAATATCGTGACCAGGGAAGCGCCAAGTTTCTTGCGTTTCAACACGCGGGCAACACGCAAGCCGTTGTTACCGAAATGGGCAATGATAACATCGAAATTCTGGAGCTTTCGCGAAAAGGCAATGTCGAATGCCGTCGAAACCTTGTCCCAGAGGGTTGTTGGCAGTTTTCGAAGGATCGGGCGCAACGGCGCCAGAGCACCCCACCAGCAAATCGTATTTTCAGACAGCGCTTGCCAATGCTTTGTTCGAGCACTGCCCTGCTTCAGGAGGTTCTCGTTACAGATAACGCCCACCTCGATACCGCGCTCAAGAAATCCATTTACCTGATCCAAAATGAACGTCTCGGACAATGACGGGAACTTGTCGACAACAAAACCAACTCTCATTACCGAGCATTCTTTCAAAAAATCTGCAAATATGGATCTGAGCGGCGCTTATCACGCCACCTGTTTGATATTCTGGCTGGCGGCTTGATCAAGAACGCTGAGAAAGGTCGAAAACTGGCTCTTCGGATCCATCTGCGGCCGCTCCGAGAATTTTCTGGCAGCGGACGAAAGCCGGTCATATTCGCTTTTATCAGTCCAGAGCGTGCGGATCGCGCCGACCCAATCTTCCAGCGGCGCGTTGTAATCCAGGACAAGGCCGCCTTCGCCGATTGCTTCCGGCAGACCGCCACGGCGTGACCCCACGACGGGAATGCCGCTGCAATGCGCTTCTGACGCGACGCGGCCCCATGCCTCCTCCCATTTGCTGGGGGCGAGCAGGATCTTGGTGCGCCCATAGACCGTTTTCATGTCGCTGGTGCGGTTTTCGAGTTTGACGTTCTTCAGAGGAGCGATCGTCTTTTCGATGCTGGCCCGGTGATCATCGGCAAGCTTCCAGCTTTCGACAAAGAGAAACGGGATGTCAGGACACTGCCCGGCAATCTGAACGGCCAGTTCAAAACCCTTTTCGTTGTAGGGATTGATGAACGTCACATATTCGCCGGTCGTCGGCGTTCCGTACAGGACAGGGTCGATCGTCGGAGGAATGATGGTCGAATCGATCCCGAACTTCGCCTTGTAGGTCCTCGCAGTGAATTCGGAATTCGCGATGTACAGTGCTGAATCCAGTTCCCGCAGATCGCCGGCAAGTTCGTGGAATTCCACGTTTCTGAGGTAAATGACCAAGGGTATCCCTTCAGCTTGCAGGGCTTTCCCTATCGGAACCGATTTGTGGCATTGTACGACAGCCACGTCAGGCTTGAGCCTTTTGACCGCGAAGCCCGCAGCCTCCCAGGGAAACCAGGCCCTGACCACGGGATAGCCCGGAAAACTGTCTACTGCCGCTCGCTGACCCATGATCTTCATCTTGGCGCGCGCCTTCAGTCCGAACATCCCCTGGCCAAACAAGGCAGCCAGAACCGAGGCCTCGTGCCCCTGATTGCGCAATTGTTCGACCAGATGATGCGTACTCGATTGAACGCCACCGCTGAACTGGGGATAGTAGCCATTGCCGCCCGCAAAAAGTACTTTCATCGCGTGGCTCCTTGTATCCTGTTTTCCACCGGCGACCTATGCGGCCTGCCTGCCGATGCTGTAATATTCCAGACCATGACGGGCGATGACCTTGGGATCATAGATATTCCGGCCATCGAAGACGACGGGCGTCGTAAGGGCGTCCTTCATGAGATCGAAGGATGGCGCCCGGAAGCTCTTCCATTCGGTTACGATCAGCAGGGCGTCGGCACCGCGCAACGCTGCTTCCTTGGTTCCGCAAAGTAGCAGGTCATCGCGCTGGCCGTAAATGCTCTGGCATTCCTGCATCGCCTCCGGATCAAAGGCTTGCACGCTGGCTCCCGCCTGCCACAGGGCCTCCATCAGCGTGCGGGAAGGGGCTTCACGCATGTCATCGGTGTTGGGTTTGAAGGCCAGGCCCCAAAGCGCAAATACCTTGCCCTTGAGATTGCCCTTGAAATAGCGGTGGACTTTTTCGAACAGGATGGACTTCTGTGCATTGTTCCGCTCATCCACCGCCTTCAGCATCTTGGCATCGAAACTGATGCCTTCTGCTGTTTGGATCATGGCGCGGACGTCCTTCGGAAAGCATGACCCGCCATAGCCTATTCCCGGATAGATGAAGTCGTAGCCAATGCGTGGATCGCTGCCGATGCCCTTGCGGACTTCCTCGATATCGACACCGAGCCGCTCTGACAGACCGGACATTTCATTCATGAAGCTGATTTTGGTCGCGAGAATGCAATTGGCTGCGTATTTCGTGAATTCGGCACTGCGCACATCCATGACAATCATTTTATCATGGTTGCGGCTGAAGGGAGCGTAAAGCTCCCGCATTACCTTTTCGGTGTTATCGCTGCTGGTTCCAATGATGATACGGTCAGGCTTCATGCAATCCACCACCGCCGAGCCTTCCTTGAGGAATTCCGGATTTGAGACGACATCGAAATCCAGTTCTTCGCGTCCTCTCGCCTTGAGCGTTTCCGCGATTTTAAGCCTTATCTTGTCGCAGGTACCTACCGGCACTGTGGATTTGCTCACAACGATCTTTGGCGCTTCCATTTCGCGCCCGATCGCCTCTGCCACGGCCAGCACATATTTGAGGTCGGCGGATCCGTCTTCGGTGGGCGGCGTACCGACCGCACTCATCAGGATCTGGCCATGTTTGACTGCAGCTGCGACGTCCGTCGTGAACGTGATGCGGCCCGCTGCGTGATTTTCTCTGACGAGACTCTCGAGACCTGGCTCGTAAATCGGGATCAATCCCTGATTCAACCGTTCAACCTTGTCGGCATCGATATCGACGCACAAAACATTGTGCCCCACCTCAGCCAATACGGCGGCCTGTACAAGACCGACATAGCCGATTCCAAAAACTGTTAAATTCATTGGATGTGTTCCTGTGCAAAGACATCGGATCGCATCTGGATCCGGTAATACCAATCATTAAAATCGCGGGCCATAAGGAATGCCCGCAACCAAGTTTCTGTAACTGTCATTGAGCTGTTCAGTAACTGCCTCTGGCCATGCAAACGGCAGGCACAGTCTTGATGATGATATGCAAGTCGAGTTTCAACGACCAGTTCTCGACATAGTGCCGATCGAACTCCACGCGGCTGTCGTAGGAAACGTCATTGCGCCCACTTACCTGCCAAAGTCCTGTGAGGCCAGGGCGTGATTTGAGGTAGAACACTGCGGCGTTGCCATAATTCTCAAGCTCGTCGTGCACGACAGGACGGGGTCCGACAATGCTCATGTGGCCTTGGAGAATGTTGATGATCTGTGGCAGTTCATCAAGGCTCAGCTTTCTCAGTACAGCTCCGACGCGAGTGACACGCGGATCGTCCCTGAGCTTGCGGGTGGCTTCCCATTCGGCTCTTGCGTCCGGATTGGCGGCAAAATAGCTGGCCAGCACGCCATCGCCATCTGGAACCATCGTCCGGAATTTGAGGCAGTGGAAAATGCTGCCCCCCCGCCCAATACGGCGATGGCCATAAAATACCGACCCGCCATCGGACAACCTTACGAGGAGCGCAATAAGCAGGAACAGGGGACTAAGGGCAATGAGGCCTGCCAAGGCCCCAGCAATGTCGAATCCACGCTTCAGGAATCCGCCCAAAGCAGGGTCGAAATCCGTATCAACGTGGGAATAGCTCAAATCGGTCGATTTGACTGAATCGCTCATGGCGCAACTCCGGGGGTCGGGTGATCGAATGGGCTGATGCGACGGTATCAAACGGTACATCCAAGGCTACATCCAAAGTTGCATTAAAAATATGGTGCAACGCAACACAAAAAATTAACAGGCTTGAAACACTAAGTGATGGCTAGAAATTGCCCATAAGTTGCCCAATTTTTGACCTCTTCGACTGTATTATACGTCTGTTAACTTGCAGACGTTTTGCCGACTATTATTCGCTATTTGCACTGTACTGTGGCGGATTTGGCAGTGGTTGCGCTTTAAGGGATGGTTCAACGCAAAATAGGCGTCTGATACAGGTCATGACGCGAATGTGGTAACTTTTTCGGGACCGCAAACGGAGCGTTTTGCTGCAGTGCACTAATCCCCATGATGCATAAAGAAGTGGCGTAAGAGCGGGTTCCACCCGGTCCATATTTGTGCCTTTTTTTGATCGATCACGATATTGTTATGTCTGTAATTGCGTCGGTTGCATCATTTTGTAGGGTGTGCGCTGAGGGATGGCGAGCAATCCTGCCGAATAGTACAGGAGGAACGAACCGATCGTGTAAGGCTGGATGAAGTCGATCTCGAAGAACGAGCGGATCAATAACAAGAGTGCGATGCCAAACATCAGGTGTCCCTGCGGCGTATATCCTTCCGTCAGCAGACGCCGCAGGAAGCCGATCACCACACCCCCAAGGAGCAGGCTGATCAGAACGACGCCGACGTAGCCAAGTTCGACAAGCACTTCGATATAGGTGTTGTGGAAATGAAATCCTGTACGTGCAGGAATGTAGAATTCTGCCCATAATCGCTCGGCCTCAGAGAAGCCTTGCACCCAGTAGGCCTGATAGCCAATGCCCATAAGCGGGGCCTCGCGAGAGGCTCTGAAC
>NZ_JBFUMG010000121.1:0-10522 GCF_054049495.1 Phyllobacterium sp. P5_D12
CCATTTCGCTGTTGGTCTCCGCGCCACCGAGATCAACAAACACCGCAACTCCATGATCGGACCATGCTGCCTCTATGGCCGCAAGAATACCCGCCGCATTGGTACCGAGACCGCCCTCGGGATTGCCTCCGCACCATGAAAGCGGCACGCTATCGCCAACCATCTGGCGCACCATATCGGCAGTGCCTTTCGCAACGAGCGGCGAGTGCGAGACGATCACAATACCCACATTTGCAATCTTACCTTTCATGCCGGACGGTACTCCTTCAGGTAGCGGCAAATGGCTATTGTCAGGAGAGCACAGCTCGACGCCCCCGGATCGACATGGCCAATGGAACGATCTCCAAGGAACGAAGCACGTCCCCGCATCGCCTTCATGCCAGCTGTTAGTTGCGCAGACACCTCCGCCCTTTTGGCAATGTTGATCAAGGCCGATTGCCTTACCATTTCTGTTTGAACGGGGTAGAGCACGTCGAGCAACGTTTTGTCACCTGCATGAGCGCGCCCGCGCCGCGCCACTGCATCGATCGCCTCTCCGAGGATGGTGGCGAAATCCGCCTCGTTTTCCCGGGTGCTAAGCCGCCGTCCGATTTCGATCAGCAAGGTCCCGTAAAGCGGCCCTGAAGCGCCGCCGACGCTCATGACAAGCGTCATCCCAATCGTTTCGATCGCCTGCGGCAGCGGCAAGCTGCATAAGCGTTCCCGATCGAGATACACCGCCTCGCAACCACGCCGCATGTTGGTCCCGTGATCCCCGTCGCCGATGGCCCGATCGAGCTCGCACAGGTCATCTGCATGGATCACGATGGCCTCGTGGCAGGCTTCGATCAGTCCCAGCATAAGTTCCCGATCAGTCTGCAACGACGGAAGTCTCCCCTCGCGCGACTTTACCATCGATCACCTTTGCGACAGTCTCGAAAGCAGCAGCGACAGCGATGGCTCCCGGATCAGCGACACCGGCGAGATGCCCCGCACCCACATACGATGCCCGGCCCGCATTTGCTCTGGTCATCGCCATGGTGGCATTGGCACCCGTAACTGCCGCCCTGGCAGCGTCAGAGGGTCCACTTGCCGCCAAGGCTCGCAATGCCGGATCGAGCGCGTCCACCATGGTTCTGTCACCTGGTCTGGCTCCGCCGTAAAAAGTCATGCGGTCGAGGCCCTCAAGCAGTGCGACAGGCAGATTGTTCTTCTCCGTCATTGCTTTGGCTGCTGCCGTKAAAAAGATCGAGAGCAGAACGCCACTTGATCCACCCATACTGGTTGCCAAAATCCCACCGATTGCTGCAAGCGTTTCCGCATTATCAGCGAGCGGCAATGACTTGATCTTGCCAAGCACGCCTCGCGCCCCAGCAGCAACTGTCGATCCCGTGTCGCCGTCTCCAGTGCGGGCATCCAGACGATTGAGCTCGGCTTCAAGCGAGATCAGATGCTGGCACATGGCAGTCACCAATTCTTCCGCCAACGGATCGTGGCTCGCCGCGGCCATGGCCTCTCCAACCGGGACCTTGGGCGCGGGAATAATATCCAGGCCATGCCGTAGAACCGGCGGAGCCCACGCATGAGGGGCGACGGGAGAGGCAAGCGCCGTCTCACGTTCTGCTTCGAGTCGGATGAGCGAAAGCGAAAAGCCGTTCATGTTGAGCGCTGTCATCATTGGCGAGGGGCCGATCACAAGCTTCACCCGATCCGCCAGCGAAGACGCAAGAACATCATGGGCAATGAGGCTCATTTCCAATGGCGGCACAGCCCCAAGGTTATTGATCAACAACGCATAGTCGCCCGTCCCCGGCAGAGACGCTGCAAGCCGCCCCGCCATGATGGCGACGATCCTCCCGGACTCCTGGATCGCGATACGTTCGACCCCCGGCTCGCCATGAATGCCAAGACCGAGTTCGCCCTCGTCAGCGCCGAGGCGTTGCTGCTGCTCCTGGCCGGGGATCGAGCATGTCGACAGCGAGACACCCAGCGACACAATCTCGCCAGCCGCCGATGCAGCAGACGCAGCTACATCTTCAAGGCTATCGCCGCGTTCGGCGAGAAAGCCTGCGATCTTGTGAATGAACAGCGTGCCAGCAACTCCACGCGGCTGGGCAAGGTCGGGAAGCGCAATATCGTCCGCTACGATGACCATCTCCACCCTGAACCCTTCGGAGCGCGCTCTTTCAGCGGCGAGCCCAAAATTCAGCCGGTCGCCGGTGTAATTCTTGACGATCAGCAGGCAACCTTTCGGCCCTGTGACAGCGCGGATCGCCGTAAGCACAGCATCAACGCTGGGAGAGGCAAAAATCTCGCCCGAAACGGCGGCCGTCAGCATGCCCCTTCCGACAAACCCGGCGTGGGAAGGCTCATGACCCGCACCACCGCCGGATATGACGGCGACCTTGGACTTGTCCCAGTCCGCACGCAGGATGACCTTGATATCCGGATAGCTATCAAGCCGCGCTAGCATTCCGGGACGACTCGTCAGCAACAGACCATCCAGCGCCTCGGTAACTATGTTTTCCCTGCGGTTGAAAAAGTGTTTCATCGGCATTTTCCAGTCTTTTCACCTTTTACGCGTGTTGAACAAACCATTCGGATCGCGGCAATCCCTCAAACCACCCTGTTTCCATCCGCACCGAAATACAGCGGATTTCTGAGCGCTAGGCCAATTGGATCTCCCGGTTTTACCGGCAGACGCGGGTTGGCCAAAGTGATCAGCTTGCAGTCGCCGACCCGTATATGCAGGTGATTCTGGTCTCCGAGGTGCTCCACCCAATCGACGTGCGCATTGACATCGCCGCCTAGCGTTATGTCCAGATGTTCGGTCCGCGCCCCGATCGTTCGTGTCCCTGCCGGAATCTTGCTGTCCGGCAGAAGGTTAGCCGGAAAAAGATTAATATGCGGCTGCCCAAGCCGCGCAGCGACATGAACATTAGCCGGGTTGCTGTAGATTTCTCGCGGCGATCCGATCTGCACCAATCGACCCTCGGTGAGAATGCCGATGCGATCGGCCATTGTCATGGCTTCGATCTGATCATGTGTCACGTAGAGAAGCGTTGATCCGAGCTCTTTCTGAATGCGTTTGAGTTCCAGCCGAAGATCAGCGCGCAACTTCGCATCCAGCGAGGAGAGCGGCTCGTCCATGAGATAGATCGCGGGCCGGCGTACAAGCGCCCGGCCGATGGCGACGCGTTGCATTTCGCCGCCCGAAAGCCGGGTCGACCGGTTTTCGAGCTTGTGGTCGATGCGCACCATCCGCGCGACTTCCCGAACCCGGCGATCGATCTCATCCTTGCCGAGACGGCGGGCCGGCGACCGCAGGGGAAAAGCGAGGTTGTCGTAGACCGACAGATGCGGATAGAGCGAATATTGCTGAAAAACGAACGCGACATCGCGGCCCGCCGGCGCTTCTCTCGCCACATCATATCCGCCAATAATGATGCGGCCACTGTCGGGGCGCTCCAGCCCGGCAATCAGGCGCAGCGTAGTGGTCTTGCCGGCACCGGTGGGGCCAAGCAGGACGACGCATTCTCCGTCGGCAACAACCAGATCCACATCGGAGACGGCACGGGTTTCGCCGAAATTCTTGTTGATGCCTTGCAGGACGACTTCAGCCATGATGATGCTCCTCATAGCGGGATGACGAAACGGCCCTGCCGGATGTGCAGTCGAAGAGAGACAGTTTGTCGTAGTTGAGTTCAAGTCCCACGGTTTCGCCGATGCGGAAATTCTGATCGGCTGGTACACGCGCCTTGACCAGTCCCTTACCCATCTCCACTGCGACGATCTGGTTGGTCCCGTGATATTCACTGCCAAAAACAGCGCCGCGCAAGGAGGACGCATCGCTGAAACTTATATCTTCGGGCCGCACCCCAAGCGCGAGTTCGCCTTCTGCAAGGTCCTGATGGATTTCCGGCACAGAAATATCCACGCCATCGACAACAACGGATCGTGCGCCCTTTTGCAGGCCGGCCGTAAACCGCAGGAAATTCATCGGCGGCGAGCCGATAAAATCAGCGACATACATGGTCGCCGGACGATTGTAGATTTCCTGAGGCGTACCGAATTGCTCGATGATGCCGTGGTTCATCACCGCGATCTTGTCTGCCATTGCCATCGCCTCCAGCTGGTCATGGGTGACGTAGACCGTGGTGGCACGGATCCTGTTATGCAACTCCCGCAGTTCCCGAACCATCAGATCACGAAACTCTGCATCCAGCGTGCCGAGAGGCTCATCCATCAGAAAGCACTTGGGACGCCGGACGATGGCCCTTCCGAGCGCCACGCGCTGACGATCGCCGCCCGCCAGACCCGATACCGACCTGTCAAGAATATGGTCGATCTGCAGGAGCTTTGCCGTCTCTTCTACGCGTGCGCGGATTTCCGCTTTGGCAATGCCCTGTGCGAGCAGCGGGAACCCAATGTTCTTGCGCACATTCATATGCGGATAAAGCGCAAAGAGCTGAAAAACGAATGCAATGTCTCGCGCCCTCGCCCGGTTGAACGTGACGTCTTCACCGCCAAGGAAAATCTTGCCKCTGGTCGGCAGCTCAAGCCCCGCAATCATCCGCAGTGTCGTTGTCTTGCCGCAGCCCGATGGACCAAGCAGGGCCAGGAATTCCCCATCGCGGACGACGAAGCTCGAATCTTCCACTGCGCTGAAAGCACCGAATTCCTTGCGCAGATTTTCTATTCTGATCTCTGCCATCGTCTACTCCGGGAACTTTGAAACGATGATGAACATGAGAGTACCCGCCAGCAGTGTGACCAGCGACCACGTGTAAAAGATCAGAAGGAAAGGCTGGAACAGCATCAGAAATCCGAGGCCGATCAGACCAGTCGCAATGTTCTCCATAGGACCGCGCCTGAGAAAGAACGGCCGTTTTGGTTTTGAAGGGACAGGTGACTGAGCCGTCATTTGCGTACTGCTCCAAAGGTGATACCGCGCAACAGCTGCTTGCGCAGAAGGATCGTGAAAACCAGGATCGGTACGACGAAGATCGTCGTACCGGCGGCAACGGCCGGCCAATCCTGCCCGCCTTCACCAATGATCGTTGGAATGAATGGCGGAGCAGTCTGGGCCGCACCCGATGTCAAGAGCACCGCAAAGGCATATTCATTCCAGGCAAAGATCAGACAGAAGATGGCCGTTGCGGCGATGCCCGTGGTCGCCTGCGGCAGGACGACCTTGAAAAAGGCCTGCATGCGCGTGTAGCCGTCGATCATGGCTGCCTCTTCGTATTCGCGCGGGATTTCGTCGATGAAACCCTTGAGGAGCCAGACGGCAAGCGAGACGTTTACGGCCGTATAAAGCAGGATCATGCCCAGCGCCGTGTCAGACAGGCCAAGCTGCCGATACATCAAATAAATGGGGATTGCGACGGCGATCGGCGGCATCATCCGCGTCGAGAGAATGAAGAACAGCAAGTCCTCGGCGAGCGGGACCTTGAAACGCGAAAATCCATAGGCTGCGAGCGTGCCAAGCGAGACGGCGAGGAACGTCGAGCCGAAAGCGATCACCAGCGAATTCTGGAAACGCGGCCAGTAGTTCGAAGGCCCGGCGATGACCATGTTGCGGCTTCGCGTGATTTCATCGCAGGTACTCGTCGGAGCCCCAAGCGAAGTGATGTAGTCGGAGGTTTGCCGCGTGCGCGTTGTAAACAGATTGCAATAACCCTCCAGCGTCGGCTGAAACACGATTTTCGGCGGATAACTGATCGAATCCGGCGGTGATTTGAAGCTGGTCAGAACGATCCATACGAGCGGGATCATCGTGATGACCGCATAGGCGATGACGATGGTCGCAGCGATGCGCTTGGAAGTACGGCTCGGCTCGACGACCGAATGGGCGGTGTTGACAGAACTCATCGCTGTTTCACCTTGTTGAGAGCTTTTACATAGATGTTGGCGAGACCGAACACCGCGACAAACAGAATGATGGCGAAGGCGGATGCACGTCCGGTGCGCCAGCTTTCAAAAGCCTCCCGTTTCAGCGTGATGGAGGCGACTTCCGTTGTCGAACCCGGACCACCGCCAGTGAGAAGGGTCACCATGTCGAACATCTTGAAGTTCTCGATGCCACGGAAGAGTACCGCGAGCATGATGAAAGGCAGCGCCATCGGCAGTGTGATCGACCAGAACTGGCGCCAAAGCGAAGCCCGATCCACCTCGGCAGCCTCATAGATATAGTCGGGGATCGATCGCAGCCCGGCTAAGCAAATCAGCATGACGTAAGGTGTCCACATCCAGGTATCGACAATAATAATTGCCCAGGGCGAAAGCCGAACCGAACCCAGCATTTCGAACGACGACGGCGGGATACCGGTTAGAAAAGACACGATGTGATTGAAAAGGCCAATCTGCGGCTGATAGAGAAATCGCCAGAAATTGCCGACAACGGCTGGAGACAGCATCATCGGAACAAGGATGACAGTCGTCCAGAAAGCGTGGCCGCGAAATTTCCGGTCAATCAGATAGGCCAGCGAAAATCCGATCAGCGTCTGCAGCAGGATCGTCCAGAAGACGAAATGCGCCGTCGTCTGCATGGCTTGCCATATATTCGGATCATTCAGCACCCGGTTATAATTGCTGAGGCCAACACTTTCGAGCGCGGCATTAGGCCGGTTCGCCCTGAAATTCGTAAATGAAAGGTAGATCGCCCAGATGAGCGGAAAAATATTGACGGCCAAAAGCAAAGCGATGGCGGGCGTAATGAACAGCCATGCCATGGAGCGATCGGACAGGCCGCGAATTCTGGAGGCGATGGGCGCCGGCGTAGCACGGGCAACAGCCTCACCCAAAATGGTGGAACTTGTATCGGTCACTGACTTCACCTGGGTTTTAAAGCGTCGCATTCGAAAGAACTGCCCGGTACGTTTTCGGATCCGGGCAGTCATTTCAGCACGGGGTCATCTGAAGCGCCGGAGCTTTAAAGCTTCCCGTCGTCCTTGAAGACCTCTGTCCAGTCCTTGACCAGCCCATCAAGCGCCTCTTTCGCTGTGCCCTTGTCTGCAACGACGTAATCGTGAAGGCGTTTCTGCATTGCCTGCAGAAGGATAGCATAGGACGGTTCCTGCCAGAAATCCTGAACCTGATTCATGGCCACAAGGAAATCCGCGGCAAACGGCTGACTCTCCGTAAATGTCGGGTCGTTCAACACCGTCTTGTGCACAGCGTATCCGCCAAGCGACCACCATTTTTTCTGAACATCCGGCTGGGCAAACCATTTGATATAGGCAAGAGCGCCATCCATATTGTCAGTATTGGCAACGACGGAAATTCCCTGTCCGCCGAGTGTCGATGCCGCAACCTTCTCTTTCGGATTGACGAAGAACCCGATCTTGTCGCCGCCGACCTTCTCGTCCTTGTAGAGACCCGGAAAGAAGGCGAACCAGTTCATCGCCATGGCCACTTGTCCGGATTTAAACGCATCGAGGCTTTCGCCCATATAGGCATCAGTATATCCGGGCGGCGTGCAGCATTTGTAGAGTTTCTTGTAGGCCTCGAGCCCGGCGACTGCTTCTGGCGAGTTGACCGCGCCCTCCATGTCATATTTGCCCGGCGTATTTTCATACTTGAAGCCATAGGGATAAAGCGCCGACGTTGCGCCCATGGTGATGCCTTCGGAAGCGCGTTCGGTGAAGATCGCAGCCCCGTAGACCTTCTTGCCGTCGATTTCCCGCCCATTAAAGAACTCGGCAACCTCCAGCAGCTCATCCCAGGTCGTTGGAGCGGCCAGATCACGATTATATTTCTTTTTGAATTCAGCCTGGATTTCCGGCTGGGCAAACCAGTCCTTGCGGTAGAACCAGGCATTGGCATCGCCCATCGCCGGCAACGCCCAATAGTTCGGCGTGCCCTTTGGCCACGTCGCATAGGCGTTGACCGCTGCATCGGCGAAATCGCTCATCTTGATCCCTTCCTTGTCGAAGAAATCATTGAGCTTCACGTAGTAGCCATTTTCAGCCGAGCCGCCTAACCATTGGCTATCTCCGATGAGGAGATCGCACAGCTTGCCGCCGGAGTTGAGTTCATTGAGGATGCGGTCGGCGAAATTCGGCCAAGGCACGAATTCGAACTTCATTGTCGTTCCGCTTTGAGAAGTAAAATCTTTCGAGAGCTCAACCAATGCGTTGGCTGGGTCCCAGGCCGCCCAACACAGGGTCAGCTCATCGGCTTTTGCAAGGTTCGGCGCTGCCACAAACAACACAAACGCCGAGGTCGCCCCGAGCAGGGCCTGCTTTATCGTTTTCATGCATTCCTCCCAGATACACAAGCGACACCGCGCCGCTCTTTGAAAAGATCCTTCGTTCCCTTGTTCTCACACGATCGTCCCATCGTGTTGAGTAATTTTGTTAAGTGATACGCTCTTTACTGAACATTTCAAGCATGAATCGTTGCTGCACCGCACACCTTGGCGTTGGATTGGGCTGCACTTCCGAAGCCTGTCCCAAGGGCGACCAGGGCTTATCGACCTCTTTCGCAACGGCGGATGAGATAAGGACTTCCTTGTTGAGCCGCTTCGCCAAATGAAAGACGGTGTTGACAGCACTGCGACAGAAAGCATGCGTGAGCCCTATGGGTTGCCAATGCGGCTGGCAGTCCATCATCCCAAGATCAACGTTATCTGCGGAAATAAAACGGATAATCCGACTTTTCCCAAGGTATTTGGACCACAACCTTTGAACGAATCAGTACGATGACCTACGCTTTTTTGATGTACATGAAGGCGGTAGGGCTGATCTTAATTTCATTGCTAGCGGGCTGCGCCGCCGGTGGTGCGCCGCAGATATTGGTATCGACCCGTACCGTCGATACCAATCAGGCTTTTGCGCTGCCCCCGCCCGGCGGTCCGTCGATCGTCAGCGTCATCGAGCGGCCCTATAACAATGCTGTCCAGCAGGAAATTCTGCTCGCCACCTCCGCCCGGACGCCTGGCCAGAACGTTTTGCGCGTGCAGTTCTTCGGGCCGGTCAAAGCCAATTTGTCCGGAGGCGATAAATTGCGTGACTCCCAACTGGGCGTCACCGACATTTCGCGTGAACTGCGTGGTACCCTCCCAGGGATAGCGATGAAACGCTCGCCGAACTATGTACAAAATCGCTACGGTCCGTTTGGCTTCGCGTCGGGGCGGTCGCGCTCAGGCGACACATGCGTTTATGCGTGGCAACGCATCCGCCCGGGTGAAAGCCAGACCCGCTGGCTGACCGGCCGGGGATCCATCCAGGTTCGATTGCGGCTGTGCGATTCAAACCTGACCGAACAGCAATTGCTGGCATTTATGTATGGGTACAGCGTCAACGCGGCATTTAATGACTATAGCTGGAATCCATACGGCGACGCCCCGGGGCCTGCTGAAAATCTTGGAAAATCCGGTGAGGACGTCTATTCGTCGGGTCCAGAGGCACCGCCCGCCGAAGCGCTGATGCCGCCGCCGGTACGGGCGCGGGCGCCGCAGCAGGTCCAACGCAGGGTCGATACGCAAGCTGCGCCTGCTCCTATGAGAGTGAGGCCTGCACCCATCGGGCCGCTCGTTCCGCCTCCGCCCGGCATGCAGGGCACGAGTACCATCCAGCCGATCGGTACCGCTCCGGTAGTGCCGGGAGCGGGCACTCGGCCGGCAAATACGAACAGCAACATTTACGTTCCACCGCCTCCGGCAACCGGTCAGCAGTAAACCAGAAACTTTTGGAGCGTTACACTCATCAGGGAAAACATACACGAAGCGGCTACAACCTCACACAATCGGGAAATGATATGAACGCCTCACCTGCCCATCATCAGATCCAAATGGTGATTCATGCGTAGACTAGGCATCATCATCATATGGATGTTCATGTCGATCTGCGTGCTCCTGCTCGTCACTTTACCAGTGAACCTGCAGACGCAGCTGATCGCCGGTGCGACGGTCCTCGCCATCATGATGGTGCTCAAGACACTGAATGCAGGTGGTATCTGGCGGTTGATCGCGCTAGCCTTCGGTACGGCTATCGTCATGCGTTATGTCTACTGGCGCACGACCAGTACCCTGCCTCCGATCAACCAGCTGGAAAACTTCATCCCCGGTTTCCTGTTGTATCTAGCGGAAATGTATAGCGTGATGATGCTGGCACTCAGCCTGTTCGTGGTGGCAATGCCTCTGCCGCACCGGCCCGGCCGGCCAACATCCAAGGGCAAACTGCCGAGCGTCGACGTCTTCATTCCGACATATAACGAGGACATCGAACTCCTGGCGAATACCATGGCTGCGGCAAAAGCCATGGATTATCCCGCCGACAGGATAACCGTCTGGATTCTTGACGATGGTGGGACGGTACAAAAACGAAATGCTGAAAAAATCGTTGAAGCCCACAGCGCGGAAAAGCGGTTCACCGACCTCAAAGCCCTGTCCGAAGCGCTCGACGTGCGCTATCTCACCCGCGAGAAGAATGCGCATGCGAAAGCCGGCAATCTCAACAACGGATTGGAACATTCGACTGGCGAACTGATCGCGGTCTTCGACGCCGACCACGCGCCTGCACGCGATTTCCTGTTGGAA
>NZ_JBFUMG010000122.1:0-10521 GCF_054049495.1 Phyllobacterium sp. P5_D12
ACCAAACTCACCCAAACCGAACAGGCAGATGCGGCGCTTGCGGCCAAAATCCAGCAGGGTGAAGAACAACTGGCTGGGCTGCTCGTCGCGGCGGCTGCCAAGACCGGGGAAGTCGAAACGGCGAGCACGACGCTCAAGGCGCTGCAAGAGGAGCTTGCCGGGCTTGAGGGACTGGGCGGCAGGATCGAGAAAGCCAAGGTCACGCTGGCGGATTACGAACGCGAGGGCGACGACCCGGGCAAGATCGCCAGGGCGAGAGCGATCCTTGCCGATCTGGAAAAAGACCGGGATGTGCTGAAGGGCGACCCCAACGGCGCGAATGACGAGAAAAAGCTGGGCACGATCAAACTGGCCGAAAAGGAGCTGTCGGCTCGCACAAACGAACTCACCGCCCTGACGGGGGACCCGAAAGACCCGGCAAAGCCGGGCAAGATCAAGCTGGCCATGGATGAGCTGGCTACATATGAGGGCAAGGACGGATCGATCGAAAAGGCCAAGGTCGAATTGGTGCGTCTCGACAAGCTGAAGAATGATGCGCTCGAGGATACCAAAACGGCAAAACTCGAAGCAGCGCATATCCGCAGCGATGGTTTGATCGAGACCGGACGGTTTGCCGAAGCCGCGAAGATCCTCGATGCCGCAGGTCTGACGGCGGAAAGCGCATCGCTTCGCGCCGTCGAGGCTTTCGTCAAGGATGGCAAGACCATCGAGGCAGCGGGTGAATTGAAGAAGCTCGCGCCGGTCAAATCCGTGGCGGCGCTCTTCACCCGCGCCGGCTTCGACGAGGAGGCGTACAAGCTTTATGCGCCGGCCGACTTCAAACTGGAAGACAAAACGAAATATGATGGTTCGGCGGGCGCACAACTCGCTGCTGCCGTCGATGAGAAGCCCTCGGTCATGCGCCACAAGATGACGCTGAACGGCAAGACCTTCTGGTACACAGCATCGGCCGGTCACTTGACCGCCTTTGCCAAGAACCCGGAAAAGCAGGACCCGCAAGCCTCGATCTTCTATACCGCCTATACCCGAGACGATCTGCCGAAGGAGGATCGCCCGGTCACCTTCTTCTTCAACGGCGGGCCAGGCGCGTCATCGATCTATCTGCATCTTACGTCCTTTGCGCCCAAACGGCTCGTCATCGATGCGCCGAACGTCAAGCCGGAATGGGCTGACAACCCGCCGGACAAATTCAATCAGGTCGACGACAAGGAATCCCTCATGGATAAAACAGACCTTGTCTTCGTCGATATCATACCGGGCACTGGCTACTCGCAAGCAATCGCTCCAAAGACCAATCAGAGCTTCTGGGATGTCACCGCCGACGTGCAACTGTCGCATCAGTTCATTCAGCGTTATGTCAATTTCAACCAACGCCAAGAATCGCCCAAATATCTCTATGGTGAATCCTATGCAGGCGGTACCCGTGTACCGAAGCTGGCGCGTGCCATGGAGGCAGCGGGTGAGCAAGGCTTTGACGCCAGCCCACCCGGCGCAAAAACCAAGGTTTTGACTGGCGTCGTCTTCCATTCACCGGGATTTTATGCTGGCGACAAAGATGCGGCCATGCTGCCCACGGCTGCCATGACAGCGATTGCTATTGGAAAAATCACAATACCGGCAACGACAACGCCCGACGTCTATGCTCAAGAGTTGCGCAGTTTCATGACAGACACTTATTTGCCTGCCCTTGCATCCAAGAAAAGTGTCGATATCTCGAAATATACGGGATCATCGAGTTCTGCCGCGAAGGATCTTCTAAAGAATGTTGTTTTTTACACCTACGATGCCCGGATGTATCTCCCGCGCAGTCATGAGTTTGATCCCGTTGCCGGAATAAGGGAGACACCATGGTACAACATAGACTTCTTCGAAGATCGTGCTTTTTACAACGCCATTACTTCGCTTTTTCCTCGAGAAGCAAATTATAAAGCGACATCATCTTATGTAAATTCATCCTGGGATAGCTGGTATCATCCATCTGCTGGTGCTTTTGAAAGTTGGAAGGGCTTAGAGTCGAGAAACGGCTTGCTGGATATTGTAGCGACACTCGGAATGAATCCTTCGCTCAAGCTTCTCGCCGTACATGGCTATTACGATACGGCGACACCTTTTTACCGCACGGAGCTGGATCTCAAAGGTGTCGAGATTGACCCCGTGAAGAAAACCACCCTGCTTGACCGCATTCCGGTCAAGAACTTCGAAGGCGGCCATATGATCTACTATTCGGAAAAGGCGCGTGCGCCGCTGAAGAAGACGCTCGACGACTTCTACGATGCTCCGCCGTATGGCACGGGGCCGACAATTGTCAAAGCCCGTGAGCTTGTCGCTACCGTGCCAGTGCAGCGTACCCCTGTCCCTGCCATAGCCCTGCATTAGGATCCATGACCATGTCGCGTACTATCATCATCGCGCTTCTCTTCTCCGCAATAGCCGGGTCGGTTCATGCCGGCGATCGCATTTGGGATCCGGAACCTGGGGCCAAAACGGAAAAGCAGGATGCGGCTTCGATCCAGAAGCTGCTTGACCTGGAGCTGCGTGCCAAATTCGGCGCTGCGGCAAAGTCCAATCACCTCTTGACCACGCAAGCTGCCGCCGATGCCGGCTGGGGCTTCGTCGCCGATCACTTCACCGAGATCGACAGTAATCATGACGGCTATGCCAGTTTCGATGAGGTGCAGACCTTCTTCGATGGCCGCTCGCCCCTGCCTGCCGCCAGAGCAAGGGTTGCGGCGAAAGTGCAGGTGGTGGAGTAGGCGACGGCAGGCTGTGGCACATGGCGTGCCATAGGAAGCGCGCCATTTCCGGCGAGAAATGTCGCCGGTCCGATTGACGACCCTTGGTGCGATCCTGATAGTGCAACCAGCAAATCACTACGTTGCATTGATCGAGACGCATTGGGAGACAATCATGAAATCGCGCGCCGCCGTTGCCTGGGAAGCCAAGAAACCGCTGACCATCGAAACAATCGAGATCGGCGGCCCCAAGCCCGGCGAGGTGCTGGTGGAAGTCATGGCGACCGGCGTCTGCCATACCGACGCCTACACGCTTTCCGGCCTTGATTCCGAAGGAAAATTCCCGGCCATTCTTGGCCATGAGGGCGCGGGCATCGTGCGCGAGATCGGCGCGGGGGTGACCTCGCTGAAGGTCGGCGATCACGTCATCCCGCTCTACACGCCCGAATGCCGGCAGTGCAAGACGTGCCTGTCGCAGCGCTCGAACCTGTGCACCTCGATCCGCGCCACGCAGGGCCAGGGCGTCATGCCCGACGGCACCAGCCGCTTCTCCTGCGATGGCGGCGAGGTGTTCCATTATATGGGCTGTTCGACTTTCTCGAACTTCACGGTGCTGCCGGAGATCGCACTGGCGAAAGTGCGTGAAGACGCGCCTTTCGACAAGATCTGTTATATCGGTTGCGGCGTCACCACCGGCATCGGGGCTGTCATTTATACGGGCAAGGTCTGGCCTGGCGCCAATGTGGTGGTGTTCGGCCTCGGCGGTATCGGGCTCAACGTCATTCAGGGTGCCCGCATGGTCGGCGCGGACAAGATCATCGGCGTCGATCTCAATCCCGGCAAGGTGGCTATGGCGAAGAAATTCGGCATGACCGGTTTCGTCAATCCCAACGAGGTTGGCAACGACAAGGTCGTGCAGGCGATTCAGGACCTGACCGACGGTGGCGCGGATTTCTCCTTCGACGCGACCGGCAATACCAATGTCATGCGCCAGGCGCTGGAATGCTGTCATCGCGGCTGGGGCACCAGCATCGTCATCGGCGTTGCGGAGGCCGGCAAGGAAATCTCGACACGTCCGTTCCAGCTCGTCACCGGACGCAACTGGCGCGGCACAGCCTTCGGCGGCGCGCGCGGCCGCACGGATGTGCCGAAAATCGTCGACTGGTACATGGAAGGCAAGATCGACATCGACTCGCTCATCACCCACACCATGCCGCTCGACGAGATCAACACCGCCTTCGACCTTATGCATGAGGGCAAGTCGATCCGCAGCGTTGTGACATTTTGATGGAACAGAATGTCAAGGTCGTCTTGAGCGGGCTGGACGAGCTTAGCCCGCGTGACCTTTATGACATGCTGAAATTGCGGGTGGATGTTTTCGTGGTCGAGCAGAAATGCCCCTATCCCGAGCTTGACGGCAAGGATCTGGATGCACTCCACCTTCGTCTGCTTTCGGGGGGCGATCTTGTCGGGAGCGCGCGAATCCGCAAACCCGCGAAGACCGATCCGGCTGCCCGGATCGGYCGGGTTGTCGTTGCGCCTGAGCACCGCGGCAAGAAGCTTGGCGACAGGCTCATGGTCGAGGCCATCGCACAATGCGAGCGGCTTTATGCCGAAAGCCCGATCAAACTATCGGCGCAAAGCCAGTTGCTGCGGTTTTATGAATCCTTCGGTTTCGTGCCGGTCTCGGAAGAATATCTCGAAGACGGGATTCCCCATGTCGACATGCAGCGCCCCGCTGTGCTGACCACGGAGTGACAAGCGATGTGGAAGCGGCATAATCCATTCTATCTTGCCGCGGCTGTTGGGCTCGTCGCTCTCGCTCTGGCGCTGTTCTTCGCGCCACGCAATGCTTATGTCGTCGCGGCCAACGTCTTCTTCGTGATCTATCTGGTTCTTTCCATCATCAAGGTCCGGAAACTGACGCCGGAATACCTGCACCGCAACGCGGCCAAATCCGATGAACCGGTGTGGATCATTTTTGCGGTGACCTTCGGCACGGTCGTCGTCGCAGTCAGCTCGCTGTTCGTGCTGATCAATTCCGGTGAGGATCCGCATCCTTTCGACCTCTCACTGGCTCTCGCCGCAGTGCCGCTTGGCTGGTTCACCGTGCACATGATGGCCGCCATCCACTATGCCCATCTCTACTGGCAGCCGGACGAGACGGCGGAGGGTGCAAAGCAGACGCCCCGCAAACATGTCGGCGGGCTCGACTTCCCGGGCGACAAGGAGCCCGGCGGTTATGATTTTCTCTACTTCTCATACGTCATCGGCATGACGGCCCAGACATCGGATACTGCGATCACCAGTACAGATATGCGCAAGATTAATCTGCTACACGCCATTGTCTCGTATATCTTCAACACGGTGCTTGTTGCGGCCGCTGTCAACGTCATCGTTTCGCTGGGTCAATAATCAGGGGAATTTATGGAAACGTTATCGATTGCCAAAAGCTTTGAGGGTATCCAGGGCGTCTATCGCCATCGCAGCGACGCCTGTCAGTGCGACATGACCTTTGCGGTTTTCCTGCCGCCACAGGCAAAAGAGCATCCGGTGCCGCTGCTCTGGTACCTGTCGGGCCTGACCTGTACTCATCAGAATGTCATGGACAAGGGCGAATACCGCCGCGTTGCCGCCGAGCTTGGAATTGCGATCATCTGCCCGGATACCAGCCCGCGCGGCGAGAATGTCCCCGACGAAAAGGACAACTGGCAATTCGGCAGCGGTGCCGGTTTCTATCTGGATGCCACACAGGAACCCTGGTCGACGAATTATCGCATGGCGAGCTATATCGCCTATGAACTTCCCGAGCTGGTTGCCGCGCAGTTTCCAGTCGACGTGACGCGACAGAGCATTTTTGGCCACTCCATGGGCGGGCATGGCGCCATCACCCTGGCCTTGAAAAATCCGGAACGCTTCAGGTCAGTGTCGGCGTTTGCGCCCATTGCAAGGCCGATGGTTGCGGGCTGGTCGCGTCCCGCCTTCGAGAAATATCTCGGCAGCGATGAAGCGGCGTGGCGCGCCTATGACAGCGTGGCGCTGATCGAGGACGGCTACCGCGTGCCCGAATTGCTGGTGGATCAGGGTAAGGCCGATGGCTTTCTTGATGACGGGCTGCGGCCCTGGTTGCTGGAAGAGGCCTGTGCCAAAGCCGGCATCCCGCTGACGCTCAACATGCGCGACGGCTACGACCACTCATATTTCTTTATCTCGACCTTAATGGCGGATCATATTGCCTGGCATGCTGACAGACTGTCTTAAATGTCTGCGACCATCTCATCGGTTTGAGATGGTCGCAGATATTCTGCCGCTCAGTCGAGGCTGCCGACCACGTGCTCGAGCTGTCCGATGAATTTCTGCCAGCCATATTGTGCACCGCGATAGTTGGCCTCGTCGTTTTGACCGAAGCCGGATTGCTCCATGCGCAGGTACGTGCCGCCATTAACCGGGGTGAGCGTGAAGGTGACAATTGTTTTGACGCCGTTTCGGCTTCATCGCCTGAGGCGCTCCAGCTATAGGAGAGGGGCTGCTGCGGCTCTACCACCAGGACTTCGCAGTCGGTGACGCCGTTCCAGTTCGGCATGGGCGGGGCGCGGAAGTTGAACCTGTGACCGACGACAGGCTGGAAGTCGTTGCTCATGAGCCAATCAGCGATGAGCGGGCCCTGGGTGAGTGCGCGCCAGACCTTTTCCGGCGCGTGCGGCATTTCCCGTTCGACGATGAGGGAACGTGTGGCTGTAGCTGTGGCATGTTGAGTCATTGGTCCATCCTGTTTAGCAAATCTTCGAGACGATCGAACCGCTCACGCCAGAATGCGCCGTAGAGGCCCATCCAGTCGATCAGCGGCGCAAGACCTTGTGGTTCTGCGCTATAGTGGGTTTGGCGCCCGTCGGGCCTATCCCGCACCAGGCCGGCAAGCTTGAGCACGCCCAGATGCTTGGATACGGCGGGCTGCGAGATGCCGGAATATTCCGTCAAGCCCCGCACGTTCTGCTCGCCGTGCCGCATCAACTGCTCGAAAATCGCGCGGCGTGTCGGGTCGGCGAGAGTGCGGAAAATACCGTCGGCTGTTGTGTCCATAATTGATAACCCTCGAGCTATGAATAGATCAATAACTCTACAGTTATGAATATGTCAAGCCGAAAAAATGAAATTATGATCTGGCCTTTTCTGCCAGACGCGGGTCGTTGGCAAAAATCTCCCGGCTGAATCCAAGCCTGAGTTCGGGATAGTCGCAGATGGCGTTGACGCCGTGGCTGGAAAAATGCAGCCGCCATGTCGTCATGCGAACAGGGTTCGGCATGGCAAAGCAGCCGCAGGAGAGCAGTGCAAGATTGATCCCGCCAAGTGGATCGYGCACGGATTGATAGCGGATGAGGTCGATACCCGCCTCATGCGCTTTTTCGGCAAGATCGAGACAAGCGGAATAATCAGTCAGATGCGTCCACTGCGGCGCCTGCTTGATGAAGGGCGCTGCGGTCAGATCGATTGCGCTGGTGGTGGCATAGCGCGCTTCGAACGCGGTGAATTCGAGGGCGTTTCGCGGCCAGGGTGTCGCCGGACTTTCGGCAAAGAAGAGCAGGCGGTAGAAGGCGGTTTCGGCCACAGCGGTTTCAACGTTCTCGCTGGCATAGAAAACCCCGGGCGAATAACCTTCGCGCCGAAAGCGCGAATTGCCGGGATAGCGGCCATAGCGAAACGGCGTCGCCAACAGGTAATCGAGATGTACGCACGCTGGCGGCAGCGGGGGCTTGGTGGCCTCAAGCTCGTCTTCAAGCAGGGCCTGCTCATCGAGTGTATCGACCAGCTTCATTGTGGAAACGCGGTGCTGCGCTTCAACCAGACGCCAGCATGCGCCGTGCAGGGATCGCGATTCAGATAGGAGCGCGGCGGGCGTCCAGATAGGCGAGGACATGGGCGAGACCGTCAATGGTTTTAATCCGGTTGAGCGGCTTGCCGCCGAGCATGGTGTTGTCAGTTCGCATCCACTGCCGCGCTACGCTATCGTCGCCGCCGACAATCGCGTCGAGCGAACGGTAGAGGCGGATGAACAGGAGCGCGAGTTCGTAGCTCTTGCCAGTGAGCGGGCCGCCGCTACTCTCGCTGCGCTTGAGCCGGGAAATGCTGGGTTCGGACAGACCGACGACGGTTGACAGCTCTCTGGCGGTCAGGCCGAGCAATTCAGCGGAACGCAGCAGCGCCTTGGACACAACGGCGGTCTTGCTTGGGGTGTCGATAATGGGTTGCGCGGTGGTTCGCATGGAGCGTCCTTTCACTGGAAATAAACGTACATTAAATTTCTGGTGAAATCAAGGGGTGCGCCGCCCGTTACCTCCTCCTCGTGGAAAATCCAAGAGAGGGGGTAGTACGATGATTGTAATCCCCTCTCTGGTGATTTCTAGCACTTAGCAAGGGCTAAGATGCTGAAATCACTTTCTCTCCCACAAGGGGAGAGATAATCGGCATCAACCTCGCGGGCACTACCTCCGCGCCGTCACACTCATCGGCAATCCGCCGTCCGGTTGTGTCGTCAGTTTCTGCACGGGCCATGGCTTTATATCCTCTGCGATATCGAAGCGATAGCGATGGAGCAGGGTCGCCAAAGCGATGATCGCCTCCTGCAGGGCAAAGCTTGCGCCGATGCAGACACGTGGCCCGGCACCGAATGGCAGATATTGGAACCGATCAATCCTGTCGCGGTTTTCCGGGTGGAAACGCGATGGCATGAAGGCTTCGGGGTTTTCCCAGTAGAGGCGATGGCGGTGTACTGTCCAGGGCATGACAAGGACGGCGGCACCCTTCGGGAGCACCAGGTCCTTGTATTGGTCGTCTTCGATCGGCTCGCGATTGATCGATGGCGCGGGTGGATAAAGCCGCATGGCCTCCTCGAATGCCGAGCGGGTGAAGGGCAGGGCGTCCAGCCATCGGTGCGGCGGTGGGACCTCGCGCTGACCCATGAAAGTATCGATCTCCTGCTCGATCAGATCGCGTTCCCATGGCGCCTTTGCCAGCAGATACAGTGTCCACCCCAGTGCCCGCGCCGTGGTTTCGTGGCCGGCGCCGATGAAGGTGATGATGTTGTCTTCGATCTCGGCGCGCGAAAGCCCCTGCGGCCCTTCGGCTTTCAGCAGAAGCGTGAGGAAATCGTTCGGGACCTTGTCGCCTTCCTTTTCCATGCGGGCCTTGCGCATCTCCATCGTGTTAGCGACGATCTGGCGGAAGAAGGCGAGCGCGCGGCGGCCCCTTATCTGGGTGAAGCGCGGCAGCCATGCAGGTGCTCCGAGGAGATCGAGTGGATCGACCCGGCCCATGGTTTCGAACAGGCGGTCGACCTCGTGGGAAAACTGGTCCGGATCACCGGCGATTTCTCCGGAAAACAAAGTGTCCGCAAGAATGTCATAGGTCAGCATGGTCATGTCACGCGACACATCGGTCGTGCCGGTCAGACCGTCGTAGCGACTAGCGAAAATATCGGTTGTCCTCTTCATGCTCTCCGCGAAACCATCGATGTGGCGCGGCGTGAAAACCGGCGCCATCGCCTTGCGCGAACGCCGCCAGACATCGCCTTCCGCTGTCAGCAGCCCATCGCGCAGGATGGGGCGCAGGATGCGCTGGCGCACCGCGGCCATCTTGTAATTCTTCGCGTTGTCGACGAGCACATGGCGGATCAGTCCCGGATCATTGGCGATGATCGTATGGGCGAAGGACCAGTCGATGGAAACCCATGGCTCATTGTAAGAAGGCTCGCCCCACAATTCGAGCGGGTTGCGGTAAATGGTGCGGATAAGCTGCAATGTGCCGACCGGACCGGTACGGGGTACTGGCGCCGGCGGGACAAAAGCGGTCGGTATCGTATCCATTCATAACCTCCGCCCATGGATGTGGGGACAAGCGGGGAAAAAGTCTACCAATTGACCGGAATTGGCGGCTCCTTACCCTACTAATTGCTACGTCGACGCAAAGAGCCGAATGCGTTCTGGTCCAGCCTGAATACGCCCGACAGTCTATTTCGCGCAGCCTTTTTTGAAGAACATATCAGAAACATATTCAAATCGATATTGTGAGGTTTTTCACCATGCTTTTTCGCCTGTGCTGGCTTGTTCTGGCGGTCTTTCTGGCGTCGTGCAGCGGGAGTTCGGAGGACGAGGATGCAGCTACGTCAGCCATCAGCACGTTCAAAATTCCGGATTTCTCGCAGGCTAAGCAAGAACCGGACATTCCCGCTATTCATCCTGAGTTCTTGAGTGATCCTGACTATGGGCCAGAGGGCAAGTTTTACGAGAACGAATTCAATGAAAGGCCAACCAGCAAAATAAATGGGATTTATCTGAAAGGCAGCCTGATACGATTCGCGGTAACGGCCGGACATCTAAAGGCCGAAAGCTCCCGCAACGCTTCGGCGAGCAGTCTTGGGAAGGCGGCAATTTTCTATACGGCCTATACGCGGCAAGACCTGCCAAAGACCACACGTCCGTTAACTTTCATTTTCAATGGAGGGCCGGGCGGCGCTTCGGCAGTGATGGACGTTGGTTTCCTTAGACCGATGCGGTTCGACTGGAATGCGCCAACGTTTGCGTTAGCCGATAACCCCAACACGTTGCTCGACAAGACGGACCTCGTCTTCGTTGACCCGGTTGGAACGGGCTATTCCAAAGCCATCTTTCCTAATAAAAATGATGATTTTTGGGGAGTCGATGATGACGCAAGCGTACTCGCCGATTTCATCATMCAATATATCAACGCCAATCAACGCCAGGAATCGCCCAAATATCTCTATGGTGTTTCATAT
>NZ_JBFUMG010000123.1:0-10496 GCF_054049495.1 Phyllobacterium sp. P5_D12
CTGCAGACAACAGCCTTGATCGCGCCAAAGCCGCGCCGAAACCGCACGAGATCAGCAACCCGGCCTTCGTAGCTCTGTTTGAAGCGCACCAACGGGACAGGGAAATGCTGTTCGAAGCGATGAGAGCGCTCGAGAGGGTACAAAGCGGTAGCGTTTCGCACGCGCGCTGAGTAGAGTCTGGGCATATATTGTTGGGAAATCATCCAATGTCGGAACTCAAGATCAGGACCCGCGCCGTGGGCGCAACGTCCGTACTCCAGCCCAAGGAATTGCCGCTCGTCACATCGGAGACCGGAGGCAAGATCGGGGTTGTTACCTCGGTTTCCGAACCCGGCTTCAGCCCGATCGATTTGCTGTATAGTTCGCTGTCGGCGTGTATTGCATTGAGCGCGCGCATTGCCGCCAGCCGCCTCGGCGTTGCCGACAGACTCGGCGAAGTCCGGGTGCACGTGACGGGCGAAAAGGCGCATGAGGGGCCGTCGCGCATCGCCCACTTCGATATTTCCATCGAGATCGATGGTGAACTCGACAACGCAACGAAGCACGAGATCGTCGAGGCTGCCGAAGAGATATGTACCGTCAGCAATACGTTGCGCGGCAATGCCGATTTCGTGACGAAACTAGCGGACTGAAGCGGCGTCAGGCCTTCCTTGCGTGGCCGGAGACTTCGGCCCCGGCGTTCCATGGCAATTCCAGAAAGCGGAGCGCCGAAACGACCCCGATAAGACCGACGACGAAGAACGCCGTGCGAAAATCCGTCAGCGATGTGGTGGCATTGCCGTGAGCCATTTGCGACAGGTTGAGAACCATGGCGGCGATGGCAACGCCAAGCAGCATCGACATCTGCTGAAGCATGCTGGAAAGCGTCGAGGCAGAACTGCGCTGTGAAGCGTTGATGTCTGCGAAGGTCAATGTGTTGAGCGCCGTGAACTGCATCGAACGCGAGAGACCCGCGATGAGCAGGAGCGCAAAAGAGATGATCTCGGGCGTTTCGGCGGATAGAAGCGAACAGGCGGCGAGGGACAGCGCTGCGATCAGACCGTTGAAGCAAAGGATCGAGCGAAAGCCAAACTGCCTGAGCAGCGGCGTGGTGACGACCTTCATGCCGAGATTGCCAATGAAATATACCAGGATGTAAGTGCCCGTCCTGATGGCGCTGAAGCCGAAGCCGACCTGAAACAGCAGCGGCAACAGGAATGGGGCCGAGTTTATCGAGACGCGCCCTGCCGTTCCGGAGGCTGCCGTGGCGATGGCAAAGGTGTGGATCTTGAAGACTGACAGATCCAGCAGCGGATTTTTGACCTGCAGAAAATGTCTAGCAGCCACGACCGACAACAGCGAACCGCCCACAAGCATGGCGACGGCAATATAGAACTCGTGGATGCCATGGGTGAAGGATTCAAGGCTGGACAGGACAAGCGCCAAACCGGCTGCGGAGAGGACGAAACCTTTCATATCGAACTTCGGAACCGATGTTTCGCGTTGATCCGGAACGAATTTGAGGACCAACAGGATACCGAGGACGCCGAGCGGTATGTTGATGAGAAAGTTCCAGTGCCAGCTCAGATAGGTGGTGATGAAGCTGCCAAGGACAGGGCCGATGACCGGCGCAAAGAGCGCAGGCCATGTAATGAGCGCGATAGCGGAGACAAGCTCGGACTTCTCCGCATTGCGCAGCACGATCATGCGCCCTACCGGCGTCATCAGGGCACTGCCCACGCCCTGAACGGCACGCGCGCCGACGAACTGCCAAAGCGTTTCCGACAGACCGCAGACAAGCGAGGCGATCGTAAAAATAGCGATGGCAGCAATGAAGACATTGCGCGCGCCGAAGCGATCACCCATCCAGCCGGAAATCGGGATGAAGACGGCCATCGACAGCATGTAGACCGTAATGCCGATGCTCATCGCCACGGGCTCAATGCCGAATGAATGCGCCATCTGGGGCAGGGAGGTGGTGATGATCGTCCCGTCCAACATCTGCATGAAAAAGGCGACTGCAACAACGAGAGCGACAAGACGCGGTTGCCGCGCTGTGACGGCTGTTTCCTCGCCGTCCGATAGTGCAGTCGTCATTTTATAACCTCAGTGCATTTCATGTGGGATGGCCGCGACGCTGCGCAGCCAGATATCAAAGTGCCGGGCCCGCAATTCAGGCCCGGCAACCGGATTTGTCAACGTAGCTCGCGGATTATTGATTGGCGTCGAGTTCCTTGTAGGCAGCGTCGAGATAGCTGGTATCCACCCATTTGCTGTAATCGATCGTGCCTTTCAGAAGCTTTGCCTCTGCCATGAACTTCTCTTCTTCCTTGAGCGAATTAAGCGCTTCATCGGTGATCTTCGGATCCTGATAGAACACACCATCCTTGTAGGTCTTGCGAACGGATTTCTCCGAGGACTTTGTTTCGTCGACAAATATCTTGATCGTGTCTTCCGGGTGCGCGTCGGCCCAGCGCGAAATCTGTATATCGACCTTCAGCAGGCGTTTGACCAGATCGGGATATTTTTCCGCAAAGGGGCCATTGACCGAAATGACGTTCGGCACGGCCCATTCGGGGTGCTCCGATCCATCGAGAAGAATGCGCGCCTGGCCGGTGTCGACGAGTTTTGCCGCCGTGCTGTCTGTCTCGACGATTGCGTCGATATCACCACGCAATAGCGCAGGCCCCGAAGCCTCGAATGGCAGATTGAGCGATTCCACGTCGTCAGTCTTCAAGCCGGCACCTTTCAGCGCCTTGCTGAAATTCGAGTGACGCACTGTGCCGGCGAGATATGCAACCTTCTTGCCCTTCAGGTCGGCGACAGTTTTCAACGGCGAGTTCGTCGGAACGATGATGGCCGAGCCGCCCGTTTTGACGAAACTGGAGATACCTATCAGCTTGACATCAGCGCCCGATGCGGCGACGCGCAGGGCAGGGTTGTTGCCGGTATAGGTGACCTCGATAGCGCCAGTGGCAAGGGCAGTCGTTGCCTCGGAACCACCGCCGGTGAAGGTCACGAGCTCAACCTTGATGCCATCCTTGGCGAATTCCTGTTCCAGCCAGCCATCATGCTGGGCGAGAATGAATTTCAGGTGGCCAGGTGCGGTACTGCCGATACGAATGACATCCGGCTTTTCCTGCGCGATGGCGGGCAGGGAGAAGCTTGTCAAACCAAGCAGCGAGGCAGCGATGGTCTTTATCAGGGTCCGGCGCAAAACGCCGTTGTTTGAAATTGTCATAGCATGGTTCCTTCGTTGGCGTTTAGCAGAGGTTTCAGTGAGGCGAGGTGTCGGATTGGCCCTTCCACGAGGTCGCCCAACGTTCAAACCAGACCAGCAGGTAATTCACGATCAGCCCGATGAGTGTCATGGTCAGAATGCCGGCATACATATCGCCGGTTTCCATCATCAGCTGCGACTGCTGGATCAGGTAGCCGAGCCCAGATTTGGCGGCGAGCATCTCGGCGCCGATAACCGCGAAGATGGATGATTTCACCGCGAGACGCGCACCGGCAACGATCGAGGGTATGCTCGCCGGAAGAATGACCTTGCGGAACAGATCGACATCTGATGTTCCCATCGAGCGCGCCGCTTTCAACAGCAGCGGATCGACCGCCTTGACGCCGCTGATCGTGTTCACCAGCAGGAAAAATACGGATGAATAGAAGGTGATCGCGATCTTTGACGCTTCGCCTATGCCAAGAAGCAGAATGAAGACCGGCAGCAGGGCAAATTGCGAAGTGTTGCGCAAGGTCTGAACCAGCAGATCGGAGATCTTTTCGAAGAGCGAATAGCGCCCCATCAAAAACCCGAGCGGAACGGCAACAATCGTCGCCAATCCAAAGCCGATCGCTGCCCGCTGCAGGCTGATGCCGATATGCTTGGCGAGGACGCCGCTTTCGGCCAAGCCGATCCAAGAGCGGCAGACTTCGCTGAGCGGTGGGAAGAAGATCGGATTGAGCCAGCCGAGACGCGGTGCGATTTCCCACAGCAGGAAAAACAGGATGAGCAGGGGCAGACCATAACTGAAGGTGCCGTCCCCGCGCGCTGTCTTGTGCTTGCGGGCAGGCCGGGCAGCACTGGACGCTGCAATTGATGGCAACCTGATGCTGATGCCGATGCCTGGTTTTTCACTGATATAGGCCATGTTTCCGTTCCCTGGATATTTAGTTGGCGTAGGCAGGCGACAACGCCCAATCCTTTTGCGCCTTGTTGACTTCATCACGCAGTGCTTCCCAAACCCGGGCGCGATGTGCGTTGAACTCCGTGCTGGATCGAATGTCGCCATCGCGCGGGCGCGGCAGATCGATGTCGATGATCTCCTTCACCGTGCCGGGACGAGCAGTCATCACAACGATGCGGTCGGCGAGATAAATCGCCTCGTCGATGGAGTGAGTGACAAAGATGACGGTCGTGTTGATCTTCTCCCAGATCTTCAGAAGTTCGCTCTGCAGGATTTCGCGCGTCTGCGCATCGAGCGCTGCGAATGGTTCATCCATCAACAGCACTTCAGGATTGCTCGCCAAGGCGCGTGCGATGGCCACACGCTGCTGCATTCCACCGGAAAGCTGATTGGGATAGCGATCCTCGAAACCGGACAGTCCGAACAGAGCGAGGAAATATCGCGCGCGGTCGCTGCGTTCGCGCTTTGGCACGCCGCGCACCTCCAGGGCATATTCGATGTTCGAGAGGGCGGTGCGCCAAGGGAAGAGCGCATATTGCTGGAACACATAACCCGTCTTGGGATCGGGCCTGGTGATGGTGGCGCCGTCCAGTTGCACGATACCCTTGCTCGCCTGTGTCAATCCGCCGATGATATCGAGCAGGACCGATTTGCCACTGCCGCTCGGACCGACAAGCGTGATGAACTCGCCCTTGCGGATGTTCAGATCGACGCCATCGAGAACGGTGACGCGATCGGTCTCCTCACCGTCGACAGTCACATATTGACCCGGCTTGAGCTGGAATGTCTTTCTGATACCGGAGACGACAATTCGGTCCATTTGCATTCTCCTTCAAACTGCCGCGACACGAATGCGATGCGTTGGGTCATGTTCGGTTCCGCCAGCCTTGCCGCGTTTCCAGCCCAGCGCACGCGCATAACTGCCAAACAGATTGCGCTCCTCGACCTCGGCTTCTGTGATCGGAAAGTGGCCTTCCGCGCGATGCGCGACGTAGAGCGCATCGACGGGACAATAGATTTCGCAGAGATAGCAAGTCTGGCAATCGTCCTGCCGCGCTATGATGGGCGCCGAATCCGGCACCGCGTCGAATACATTCGCGGGGCAAACCTTGACGCATATATCGCATTCAATACAACGGCTTGCGGAGACAATCTCAATCATGACGCGATGCCCTCGCGACTGATTTGGGCTTCACCAATGCTGATCGCATCGACCCCGCTGACGAGGATGCGTCGGGCAAATGCGGGATCATTCCCGGGGCGGTCTGCTCGCCGGTGCATGCCGCGGCTTTCATTGCGGGCGAGAGCGGACGCGAGCGACCAGCGCGCCGAAGCGGTGATCGATGCGGTCTCGCGACTGCGCACGCGATCCACTCCCTCGGCGTGAAGGTGTTGACGCACATCATTCCACAAGCTCTCCAGCCGCTCGCTACTGGTGCGCAAGGTTGTACCGTCGCGAAAATAATTCTTTTCGAGCGGAATGACTTCGGCGCGAACAGCTTCGATGATTTCGGCAGTGCGCAGGTCCGCACGAGCGATTCCAGCCGGTCGCAGTCCCGCTTCGCCCAGGGGTTTCGATATGGAACGGAAGGCTTTCCGTGCTGATTTGCGCGCGTAAGTTGAAGCGCCTTTGCCTGACCACCAGCCGCTGGCGATAGCCCAGGACGAATTGACCGCGCCGCCGCCCGACACCGCACCTGTCATGTTCTCGCGGCTGGCTGCGTCGCCGGCGACGTAGAGCGCGGGAACGCCCGTTCCGCAATCGGCCGTCGCGAGCATGATGCCGCCGGTGCCTCGTACCGTGCCTTCGGCCCGCAATGTGATGCGGAACAGGTCTTTGAAGGGATCGATACCCGCACGATCATGTGGCACGAAGCAATTGGGCTGGCCGCGGCGCAGCCAATCCTGCAAGGCGAGCTCGGCATGGTCGAGACGGGCAAAAACCGGACCGTCTATCAGCGCCTTTGCAATATCCTTTTCGCGCTCGCCAATGCCGTTGGATATCTGTTCTCCTTTTGCGTCGAGGAGAGGTGAGCCATCCTCGCGGTAGAACGTTGCCCATCTGTAGGGCAGACCCTTGTTGAGCGACGTTTCATACGGGGCAAGCGTGTACTTCCCGGTGAATTCCATGCCGGAAAGATGCGCCCCGGCTTCCGCCGCCATAAGGTAGCCATCCCCAGTGAGGCCGGTTGCGCCGAGGATACGCTCGTGGAAGGCACAGCCGCCGGTTGCGAGGACAACGGCTTTTGCCTCGACGCTCCAGTCGCGGTTGTGCTGCCGGTCTACGCCGGAAGCGCCTGTGATCACATCGCCATTCGACAGAAGTTCAAGGGCAGGGTGGTGGTCAAGCACGGTGACACCTGCCTTGAGCACGCGCCGTCGCATGAAACGCATGTAGTCCGGGCCGCGAAGGTTGGCGATATAGAGCCGGCCGTCATCTTCGTGCGGGAAAAGGTAGCCCCATTCGGAGAGCTTCACCAGATTCTCGTAAGCCTGATCGACACAGCGCAGCATCCAGCGCTGATCGGCAAGGCCGCCGGTACGCTGCCAGCGCCGCTCGACGGCCTGACCACGATTTTCACCCGGCGGTACGCACCAGGTTCCGGTGTTGGACGGAGCTGTGGCGCCGCTCGTGCCAAGATAGCCCTTGTCAGCGAGGACAACACGAGCTCCGTCTTCGGCAGCAGCCAGCGCTGCCCATGCGCCGGAGGGACCACCGCCTAGCACCAGCACATCGGCCTGCAAATGCAGCGGGTCATTGCCAGTGGATTTTACACGCTCAGATGACATGCGTTCTCCGGTAATCGAAGCCAAAACGTCAAACCCTTGCCGGGTCTGACTGTTGTTTCGGACTTCTCAGGCAGCGTGGGAAAGGGAGGACGGCTCATTGCCTTCCAGCCATTTGATGTTGCAACCAATGGATGCGACCTGCTTGTCAGACGGCTTCTGGCCCAGGAGGACAGCGTCAACCGCGGCTCTGATATCCGCACCCGTTACAGGTTTTCCATTGCCGGGACGCGCATCATCGAACTGGCCGTGATAGGCGAGGCGGCGTTCCGCGTCGAAAAGGAACAGATCGGGCGTGCAGGCGGCGCGATAGGTCTTGGCGACGGTCTGTGACTCGTCCTTCAGATATGGAAATGAATAGCCGAAGTTGGCGACTTCTTCGCCGATGCGTGCCAGCGTCTCTTCCGGATGCGCCTTCGCGTCATTGCTGTTGATGGCGACGATCTGCAATCCCTTCGGCGCATATTCGAGCGCAAACTGTGCCAGCGCTTCACGCAGCAACACAACGAACGGACAGCGGTTGGAGATGAACGCGACGAGCAGGGCGGGCTTTTCGGAGAAGCTCGAAAGCTCGTAGAGCTTGCCTTCCGCATCCGGCAAAATGAAGTCAGCGGCTTTTGTGCCCAGCGTAATGGCGTTTGATTCTGTCTTAGGCATTGTGCGCTCCCATTGATCAACGTGTCGGCAAAAGCTTGATGGCTGCCTGACACCAATACTCTACTGAATTGGTAGTGTATGGAGAGGCATATTATTTTGGAGATGGCAGATTTTTGAAAATTATCGTCCTGCCGGCACCGGGCCCGATTAAAATGAGAGATCAGAAAAGATCCGTACGTAAAATTTCCCGCGAACTGGGGGACTCGGGGTTGTGACGACGAGCTTAGTTCAACCTGAGGCTTTTTTGTCGCGCCATGCAGAAAAGCGAAAAGGCATATGGCCATAACCAGTGTCGAGGATTATATCCCGCTCATCCAAGCCACTAAGTGCTTACTATCTGCGGTTGCCTCCATCTCGATCCAACCGTGCCATCGAGAGCTATTCCAGCGATGTCAGACCAGACTTGTCAGGTCGCCACCGGCCAGCCAAGCGCTCATATTGGGGCGACTCAAAAACCGGCTCCAAATTTTCGACTAATCGCCTTGATCATCGCCAGCGCCATGTTCATGGAGCAACTCGACGCAACAGTCCTTGCGACCGCGCTGCCGACGATGGCGCGCGATTTCGGTGTCAGCCCGCCATCAATGAGTATCGCGCTGACATCATATCTCCTGAGCCTGGCGATCTTCATTCCTGCCAGCGGCCGGGTGGCAGATCGCTTTGGATCCCGCACGGTTTTTCGCACGGCGATTGCAGTATTCACACTCGGGTCTATTCTCTGTGCCCAAGCGCCGAACCTGACATTTCTGGTTTTTGCACGGCTGATCCAGGGGCTTGGCGGCGCCATGATGATRCCGGTCGGGCGTCTCGTTCTCATGCRCAGCGTCCAGCGCAAGGACTTCGTTGCGGCCATGTCATGGCTGCTTGTGCCCGCGCTTATAGGCCCGATACTTGGACCGCCAGTTGGCGGTTTGATCGTCACCTATCTCGATTGGCGCTGGATCTTCTACATCAATGTTCCCATCGGCGTTCTCGGGTTTATCCTGGTTTCAATATACATCGAGGAATTCAAGGGTGAATCGAAGGGCAAGTTCGACACTTTCGGACTGTTTCTTTCCGGTGTGTCGCTCGGTTCGCTGCTGTTCGGATTCGAAATGTCCAGTCGAAGCGGCGAGGCGGGGACGTCCATTCTTCTCATCGCCATCGGACTTGTCTTCGGTGCCGCCTACCTGCGCCATGCGCGCAACCACCCGTCGCCGATCCTCGATTTTTCCCTGATGCGGGTTCCGAGTTTCAAGGAGTCGGTCATGGCTGGTTCGCTGACCCGCATCACCCAAGGCGCGCAACCATTCCTGTTGCCTCTCATGCTGCAATTGCAGTTCGGCCTCTCAGCAGCTTCAGCCGGCGGTATCGTGATTGCAACGGCGCTTGGATCGATGCTGATGAAGGCGACGGCGGGCAAAATCCTCAAAAGATATGGCTTTCGCAACAGCCTGACAGTCATCGGCTGGATTTCAACGCTTGGCTACGCGCTGTGTGCGTTCTTCCGTCCGGATTGGCCGATCTGGCTTATCTTCACGATCCTGTTTTTTTGCGGGTTCTTCATGTCGTTTCAGTTCACGGCCTACAATATTGTCGCCTATGACGAGATCGATCGGGAGCGGATGAGTTCGGCAACGAGCTTCTACACGACCTTTCAGCAGTTGATGCTTTCACTCGGTATCTGTATCGGCGCACTGGCGCTGAACACCTCGATGCTTGTGCAGGATCACACCGACCCCAAGCTTGGCGACTTTTCCGTGGCGTTTCTCGTCGTTACGGCAATCTCGCTCACCGCGACGATCTGGAACAGGCGCTTTTCGCCTACAGCCGGCTCTGACATCAGCGGGCATCAGGCGTAGACGCTGTCCAATTCAAGTACCTTGCCCGGATTCATGATGCCGTTGGGATCGAGCAGGGCCTTGATCGAGCGCATGAGAGCGAATTTCACCGGATCGACAAACCCATGCAGATCCTGCCGTTTGTCCAGGCCGATACCATGCTCAGCCGAGAACGATCCGCCTAATTCGCGTAGATTGGCGTAGACGATTGCCTTGGCGGCATCCTTGTCCGGCGCTCCCGCAACGCCGACATGCAAATTACCATCGCCGAGATGTCCGAATGCAAAACCCCGAACTTCTGGTCCGAGCGTGGCGACGCCTTCGTTGAAGGACGCCAGCCATGTTTCGAGTCCCTGCAATGGCACCGAGATATCGAACCAGCAGCCGTTCGGATGAACGCGATCGACCACGCTGCTGTCCTCACGGATATTCCAGATTTCGGTGCGCTCCTTCTCGCTCTGGGCGAGGATCGCATCAACGACAAGTCCTTCTTCGATGGCCTCGGCGAGTGCTTCTTCAAGGGCTGATTGTGCCGTCTGCTGATCAACTGCGTCGATTTCGAGGATGAGATAGGCTGGCGCTTCGGTAAAGGCGGACAGGGAAGCGGGGCCGAGATTTGCCGATGCCAAGGTGAAATAGTCCCGTGCCATGAACTCCGCACGAAGGAGATCAAGGCTGCGTTGCAACTTGCGGAACAAAGCGATCGTATCGCTTGCAGAGGGGCAGGCGACGAGTGCCGTCGCTGTGAATTCGTCCGCGGGCGCTAACCTGATGACCGCCCGCGTTATGATGCCGAGCGTGCCCTCGGCTCCGATGAACAACTGCTTCAGGTCGTAACCCTCGTTGGATTTCGTCACTTGCGCCATATCGGTCATGATCCTGCCGTCGGGCAGCACCACCTCGAGGCCAAGAACACGATGACGCATGACGCCATGGCGAAAGGCCTCCATGCCACCGGCATTGGTCGAGATCATGCCGCCGATGGTGGCGCTGCCACGTGCAGCAATATCAATGCCGGTGGCGAGGTCTACCTTTGCCGCTGCTTCCTGCAGCGACAGCAGCTTAACGC
>NZ_JBFUMG010000124.1:0-10475 GCF_054049495.1 Phyllobacterium sp. P5_D12
CTCCCCCGTGGACGACCGCGATTCGGCCAGTTCACATTAGCATCTACTATTAAAACACGTCGGACAGTGTGCTGAAATTCAACAAGGAATGTAGGGCCAAAATTCGCCTATGCAACCCGTCGCACTTAACCCTGACGATAAACCCATTCCAATATGGCTTGTTTTGGGGCAAATTCTGTCATATGTAATCCGCATCGATTTTATCGGTCGAGTGACTTTGCGACCTGCGTAACCTGTTGCGCTTCCTGATGAACTCCATTGCATAGGTTCGATTCCCTGGGCCGCAAATGTGCTTGCTGCCTGTCTTATATATCTGAAAGGAATTTCCCATGGCTACGGGAACAGTGAAATGGTTCAACGGCACCAAGGGCTACGGTTTCATCCAGCCTGATACTGGCGGTGCAGACGTATTCGTCCATATCTCCGCTGTTGAACGCGCAGGTTTGCGCGGTCTCAATGATGGCCAGAAGGTCAACTACGAGATCGTACAGGACCGTCGTTCGGGCAAGTCGTCCGCTGACAACCTTAGCGTTGCTGGCTAATCCACATACGGGAATCGTCTGATTTCTGAACGCACAAGAGTTTAAAAGGCGGGATTTATCCCGCCTTTTTCGTTTTCAGTCTGGTAGCCATGTGATCGGAACGTGACCCTCATCGCCCGCAACGCGGCTCAGCCATTTTGCCACGGATGGATAGGCTGAGAGGTCATATCCGCCGCGATTGGCTCCGTGGGTATAGGCATAGAGCGCGATATCGGCGAGGCTGATATTACTGCCTGTGAAATAAGGCGTCTTCTGCAGTTGATTTTCCATCACAAGCAACGCCTTGTTGCCGCCTTCCAGTGTTGCTGCCAGGCGCTCGGGCGTCGCATCCTTTGCTCGCTCCGGATAGACTAGCAACGCCCGACGAACGGCGATATTCGGCTCATGCGTGTATTGTTCGAAGAACAGCCATTGATACATCAAGGCGCGCTCGTACGAATCCTCGGGAACAAAGCGACTGCCTTCCGCCAAATGAAGCAGAATGGCATTCGATTCTGCAAGAAACCGTCCGTCGTCGAACTCGAGCAACGGCACCTTGCCGTTTGGATTCTTCGCCATGAATTCAGGTTTGCGCGTTGAACCATCGGTTGAAGAAATCGAAATGTGCTCGAAAGGCATCGCCAATTTCGCCRTCAAAAGCCGCGGCTTGTAGCAATTTCCTGAATCAGGCTGTGAATAAAGTCTTGGCATGGTAGCGGTCTCCTGAGAGCGTCGGTGCGGGCACACAAATGACGGCCTGGTTGGCGGGCGACTATTCCCACGACGAGCCGATATGTCCAATCATTTTGATTGAAGCATCCTTCAAACATTGCTGATGTATTGGACGTTCGATGCCACACCCTGCACAGAAACTGCATAATGTGAAGACCGGCAAGCATGCTTTTGCTTGCGATTCGGCCGCCATTGCGACATAGCAGGCCCGCAAACCCGTTTCAGGAGAACGATACCATGGCATTCCTCGCAGACGCCCTTTCCCGTGTGAAGATTTCCGCAACTATTGCGATCACCCAGAAGGCACGCGATCTGAAAGCCGAGGGCCGTGACGTCATCTCGCTGTCCGTTGGCGAGCCGGATTTCGACACGCCTGACAATGTCAAGGAAGCTGCCATCGCTGCCATTCGGCGCGGTGAGACCAAGTACACCCCGGTATCCGGCATTCCGCAACTGCGCGAAGCAATTGCCCGCAAGTTCAAGCGCGAAAACGAGCTCGACTACAAGGCAAGCCAGACGATCGTTTCGACCGGCGGCAAACACGTCATCTACAACGCATTGCTCGCTACGCTGAATCCCGGCGATGAGGTGATCTGCGTCGCGCCCTACTGGGTAAGCTACCCGGAAATGGTTTCGCTATGCGGCGGAACGCCTGTCATCGTCTCGGCCATTCAGGCCAACGAGTTCAAGTTGCAGCCGGAAGATCTGGAGCGTGTCATCACGCCGAAGACCAAGTGGATCATCATGAACTCGCCTTCCAACCCGTCCGGCGCAGCCTATAGCTGGGACGAAATGAAGAAGCTTACCGATGTCCTCGTGCGTCATCCGCATGTATGGGTCTTGACCGACGACATGTATGAACATTTGACCTATGGCGACTTCAAGTTCGTGACGCCAGTACAGGTTGAACCAAATCTCTATGACCGCACGCTGACAATGAACGGCGTGTCGAAAGCCTATGCCATGACCGGCTGGCGTATCGGTTATGCAGCCGGCCCGATCGAACTGATCAAGGCCATGGACATGGTGCAGGGCCAGCAGACTTCCGGCACAAGCTCAATCTCGCAATGGGCAGCGGTAGAAGCCCTCGACGGAACACAGGCGCATTTACCAGTCTTCAAAAAGGCATTCGAAGGCCGCCGCGATCTCATCGTTTCGATGCTCAACCAGACCAACTTCCTCGAATGCCCCAAGCCCGAAGGTGCATTCTACGTCTATCCCTCCTGCGCGGCAGCGATCGGCAAGACGGCGCCATCCGGCAAGGTCATCGAGAACGATGAGGATTTCGTCAGCGAATTGCTTTCAACGGAAGCCGTGGCTGCCGTGCATGGATCGGCATTTGGCCTTGGACCGAACTTCCGCATCTCCTACGCTACTTCTGATGCCAATCTCGAAGAAGCCGGAAAACGGATCCAGCGTTTCTGCGCCAACCTTCGCTAAGAAGATCACCAGATAAAATCGAGGGGGCTAATGGCCCCTTTTTTACATCGGCAACATGCGGGATACCGCGATAGAGCGTATCCGTCGTCGACGTAGCAGCCTGCAATTTTTTGAAACATACCCCGGAAAAGAAAAGAGGCCGGACAATTGCCCGGCCTTAAGTTTTGAAGGTGCCGTTTCCGGCTATACCTCCAGAGGGGAACACTTGCGGGCGCGCAATGGGAGGAGGAGACGCACCGGCAAGTGATGTGGATATGAGCCCTTTGACGCTCTCTCGCAACATCCAATTGTGCATCGCACCCATGCGTTTAGTGCATACCGGCGAAATCAAGGGAAATGTTGGAATTGCAGGTGTGGAATGTCGGGGACGCGGGCAAAATCATGCTGCAAAGCAGCACGAGATTGGAAAGGAAAACTTTTCGTAAAATGTCGAAAGAGCTTGCCTAATAGGACCACGTACGCGCTTTCGAGAAAAGAAAATCTCGAAACACGTGCAATTTAGCGGCGTTTTTGATTCCTTCGGGATAGCAAAAGAACGTGTCGAACGACGGCAATTCCATCTCCGGCAGGAGCCGGACCAGCGTCGAATCCTTTTCCACCATATAGTCGGGAAGCACACCGATACCGACGCCCTTTTGTATGGCGCGCTTGATCGACAGGAGGTTGTTTATCTGCAGGACAGCGGGTCTCAGATTGCCATCCGTCCGGCCAATAACCTCCAGCCAATTGAGATTGGTGAGATAGGACGGCGCAGGCTCACCGAAACTGACAATGCGATGGGTATCGATTTCCTCGATACTTTCGATCTTGCCATATTTGGCGATATAGGCCGGTGAAGCATAGACATGCATGTGCACGGTAAAGAGCCGCCGCTGGATCAGGTCCGGCTGCTGCGGCTGACGCAGGCGAATAGCGCAATCCGCGTGACGCATCGTCAGGTCGAGTTCTTCATTGTCGAAAAGCAACTGCAGCTGAACTTCCGGATAGAGCTCGATGAATTCTTGCACGCGCTCAATAAGCCAGCCCGAACCGAGGCCGACTGTTGTCGTCACGCGCAGTTTGCCCGACGGCCTGTCCTTGCTCTCTGTCAGGCGAGAGCGGACATTCTCCAGCTTCATCAGGACTTCATGGGCGGTGCGGTAAAGCACTTCGCCCTGCTCGGTCAGGATAAGACCGCGAGCATGGCGGTGGAACAGCGGAACGCCAACATCCTGCTCAAGCGCACTGACTTGACGGGAAATAGCCGATTGCGACAGATGCAGCGTCTCGGCGGCATGGGTAAACGACCCCGCCTCCGCTGCAGCATGGAATATTCGCAATTTGTCCCAATCAAGCGACATCGCGCAGTCTCTCCCCCATTCCGGCCACGCACATCGAGACCGGCTCTAAATTAACGGCTGCTATTCGGCAGCTTGACGCACTGGTTCCTGCGCAGCCAGCCAACGCTCGGCCTCAAGAGCTGCCATGCAGCCCATGCCCGCAGCGGTGACCGCCTGACGATAGATGTCATCCGTAACGTCACCGGCTGCGAAGACGCCCGGTACATCCGTTGCGGTAGAATCGGCTGCGGTCCAGAGATAGCCGTTCGGCTTATGTTTGAGTTGCCCCTTGAAAAGCTCAACCGCCGGCGCATGACCAATGGCGACGAAAACGCCATGTGTTGCCAATTCCGTGGTCTCACCCGTTTTCACATTCTTCAGGCGTATGCCCGATACCGATGCAGGCATCGGCGCTCTGGCTACTGTTCCCGTAATTTCGTCAACGACGTTATCCCAGATGATTTTGACATTTTCTTTGGCGAACAGGCGGTCCTGCAGAATTTTCTCCGCGCGGAAATGATCGCGGCGATGCACGATCGTCACTGATTTGGCGAGATTTGCGAGATAAAGCGCTTCCTCGACAGCAGTGTTACCACCACCGATAACCACCACGTCCTTGTTGCGGTAGAAGAAGCCATCGCATGTGGCGCAGGCAGAAACGCCGAAGCCCATGAAAGTCTGCTCCGTTTCAATGCCGAGCCACTTCGCCTGCGCGCCCGTCGCAATGATCAGCGCATCGCATGTGTATTGCGTGCCGCCATCACCGACGAGGCGGAACGGCCGCACAGAAAGGTCAACTGCCGTGATGATGTCGTRGACAATCTCCGTGCCGACATGTTCGGCCTGGATGCGCATCTGCTCCATCATCCATGGGCCTTGCACCGTATCGGCATAGCCCGGATAATTTTCCACATCGGTCGTGATCATCAACTGGCCACCCTGCTGCAGGCCGGCGACGATGACGGGCTTCAGGTTTGCGCGAGCCGCATAGATCGCCGCGGTATAACCTGCAGGACCGGAACCGATGATAAGAACGGGCACATGGCGCTGTGACATGACTAGACCTTGAAGTAATATGTGTTCGACATACAAGAGATGGCACGACCACCATGCTCTTTCAATGACTATAAAGTAGTGGTTCAGCACCCTTTGTTGCAAGGTCTTCGCTCAACATAGACGGGTTAGCCACAGCTTGTGGCGGAAGAGCGGCGTTTCTACGTGATTTGTGGAACCTGTTTGCAACCGTAACGGGATGTGATTACACAGCATGGGGAATCGCCTATGGTGGCCGCAATTCTCTTGGGACAGGATGGAATATGCCTTTGAAGGCGGATCTCGACGCGATCGACTGGAAAATCCTGAAACAATTGCAGGACAATGGCCGCATCACCAATGTTGAACTGGCGGAGCGTGTCGGCATATCGGCACCGCCCTGTCTGCGCCGCGTGCGCAAGCTCGAAGAGGCCGGTATCATCCAGGGCTATCGCGCGATCCTGAACGGCTCGATCCTCGGCCAGGATATCGTTGCATTCTGCATGATCCGCCTGCACCGCCAGTCTGATGCCGATCTGAAGAACTTCGCCGAAAAAACCAAGAACTGGACGCTCGTGCGCCGCGCCTGGATGGTTTCCGGCGAGTCGGACTTCCTGCTGCATTGCGTCTCGAGTGATCTTGCCACGTTCCAGAATTTCGTCATCGAAGAATTGACCTCAACGCCCAACGTCGATTCAGTTCGAACGTCCCTCACCATCCGTTCGGTCAAGAACGAACCGTTGATGGTACTTTAGCGACGACCAAACCGGTTGTAGAGGTAAAGCGTCACGCGATACCAGGGGCGCAGGATTTCCCGCTTCAGCCGACCGGCAAAAGTCTTGTTCTTGCCCTGAACGACCGACCCGCCGAGATCGAAATCGATCTCCCGAATAGTGATTGGCCGCGCTGACAATACACGGACGGGATGCAGCCAGCGCATCTGGATCGTCGTATCAACAGGCCGATCAAATCGTTCCGTTGCCGCAAGCAGCGCCATCGCCGCCTCGCGTCCGACGAGTTGCATCTGCATCCCCAGTCCGGGAAGTTCCGGTTCAATGATGCTGTTGGCGCCAACGCGCGCAATTTCAATCCCCGACTCACCCCTCGGCCAGCGGGGAAAGCGGACGTAGTCGGCCGGCTGCAACCGGTCGATCGCCAGTTGCAACTGTGCCGCGAAACCAGCATCAACCTCGACATCGTCCTCGATGATGAGGCCTGCATCCAGCTTGCGATCGACAATTGCAGCCCAAGCTTTGCGATGCGACAGAAAACAGGCGACCTCGGATTTCCGCAGTTCGAACGGGTAGTACGGACTGTGCAGCGAGYGGGCATAGACGGCGGCAATATCACCCTCGCCCATTGCGAGCGCGTCCACCGCATCGACGATCTCCGCCTTCACCGGCAAGCGCTCGACCAATCCGCGGACATGCTCGCCGCGCTTTGTCGCGCGCTCAAGGTGGATAATAAAGGCCGTAACGGTCACGGCTGCGATCCACCGGCAAAGATCTGCTCGTAGACTTCGCCAATACGGCCGGCCTCCTTCTGCAGCGGAAAGTTTTGGCGAACATGGGCAAGTGCCAGCTTCCCCGCCTCTTCACACATCGCCGGATCGGCTAGGTAAGGCGCAATCGCCTGTTCAAGCGCGAGCCCGTCACCCGCCGCAACCACAGTTCCCGTCTCCGGTTCGATCATCTCGGCATAGGCCCCGGCATCGCTCGCAACCACCGCGGTCTGCGAGGCCATCGCCTCAAGCGGCGTCAAGCCGAAGCCCTCATTGCGGGATGGCGCAACGTAGAGGGTCATCCTGCGATACCAGAGGCGCACATCGGGCACCTCTCCCAGAAACAGGATGCGTTCGCCAAGCCCGGCTTTCGCAATCTTGTCGCGGAGGGCCTGTTGGAAGCCCTTGTACTCCGCAGTCGTGCGGCCGGTCATGACCGCCGTCCATTGCGGATGCTGCGGCAGCAACTTAATCATTGCATTGACGAAGAGATCGGTCCCCTTCGAAGGCCGGATGCGCCCCGAACAACCGACCAGAAATTGCCCCGGGAGGCCCGAGGCTGCAAACCTGTCCTGATCGTCCTCAGGTGGATGAAACAGCTCGGTATCGATACCGTGCATGATGACGGTGTGGGGCACCTTCAGGAAACTTCCGGATTTGCCGCTCGTGGCAATCACTGCGTCCATTCGCCGGATCAGCCATTTGGTGAAAGGCTGGTGATCGCGCTGGGCGGCGGATGTAAACAACAGCTGCAACTTCATGCGCAACACATGGCGCATGAGAATGCCGGCAATCATTTCATTGTTGCGGCGCGCGTGCCAGATACGAAATGGCCTGATCCTTGGCTTGAACCAGAGGCCGGGGAGCGATGTCCAGCCAATGCTCGGCAGTTCCGCGGGCAATCCGGGGCCCATGGTGACAATATTGAGGCCATTGGCTCGCTGTAGCGGGATGAGCTGAATGATCGTCGAAGTGACTCCGGAAAGCTTTCGCTTGAAATTCGGAGCGATCACTTCGACGCTACTTAGGGGCTCCTGCACGAAGTCTAGAGGAACCTGAAGCCGATGATTTCGTAAGACCGGGCACCACCGGGTGCATTGACTTCGATCGTCTCRCCTTCGCTCTTGCCGATCAGCGCGCGTGCGATGGGCGAGGAAATGGAGATGCGGCCGGCCTTGGGATCAGCTTCCTGATCGCCGACGATCTGATACACCTTTTTCTCTTCGGTATCCTCATCGATCAGCTGGATCGTGGCGCCAAATTTGATCTTGTCGCCTGACAGCTTGGAAATATCGATGATTTCGGCGCGTGCCGTATAATCCTCCAGCTCGCCGACCCGGCCTTCATTGTGGCTCTGGGCTTCCTTGGCGGCGTGATATTCGGCGTTTTCCGAAAGGTCGCCATGGGCGCGCGCTTCCGAGATGGCCGCAATAATACGTGGACGTTCTTCCTGCTGGCGCCAGCGCAGCTCCTCCTTGAGCTTGTCGAATCCAGCCTGAGTCATCGGGACCTTTTCCATGCCCTCTCCTTTCGTAGTCAATGTCGAACGGCATCGATCGATGCCGTTCGACACAAAAAGAAAACGGTCGCCGAAGCTCAAGACTTCGGAACCGTTCAGTCATTCGTCCCTTAATATAGCACCGATTCCGGCGAATTCACGTAGAAAGTGGAAAATGTCGCACGTCGGGAATTTGCACAGGCAAATCAATCTCGGAGACGCGACAATTCACATCACTGTGAGACGACCGGATTGGCGAATTATGCACAAAATGCGTTCATCTATCGAACGACGAAGAGGATCGCCGTCAATGAACCAAGGACCAAGGATTGCTGCTGCGGGCCTGTTTGCGGTCTTGATATCGATGCCCCTGACCGCTTTCGCCAAGGATTTCAAGACTGAAACGGTGACGCTCTCTGCCGAGACGATTGCAGATGGACTTGATCATCCGTGGGGCCTCGCCTTCCTGACCGACGGCGCGTTCCTCGTGACGGAGCGCGGTGGTACGATGCGCATCGTCAAGGACGGTAAAGTGTCGAAGCCCGTTGCCAACGTTCCCAAGGTCGTCGTCAAGGGTGAAGGTGGTCTGCTCGATGTCGCGCTTTCGCCGGACTTTGCCAAGAGTGGAAACATCTATTTCAGCTACACCGAACCCCGCCAGAATGGCACCGGCACAGTGATGGCGCGCGCACGTCTCGTTCGCAATGGAGACGGGGCCGAACTCGAAAATGTCTCGGTTCTGCTATCGGTAAAGCAAAGCACCAAGGGATCGGCGCATTTTGGCTCGCGTATTCTTGTTGCACCCGATGGCAAGCTTTTCGTTACGATCGGTGATCAGGGCACAATAAAGCGCTCGCAAGATTTCAGGGATGAGGCGGGCTCCATACTCCGCATCAATGCTGACGGCACCATTCCGGCGGACAATCCATTCGCCGACGSCAAAAAAGGCCTGCCGCAAATCTGGTCCAAGGGCCACCGTAATCCACAAGGGGCAGTATGGGATCCGGTCACGGATTCATTGATCACTGTGGAGCATGGCGCCAGGGGCGGCGATGAAGTCAACCAGCCTCAGGCGGGCAAGAATTACGGCTGGCCGGTCATAACCTATGGCGTGGACTATTCCGGTGCGAAGATCGGCGTCGGCACCCATGCGAAGGGCTATGAGCAACCGCTCTACTACTGGGACCCATCCATCGCCCCCTCGGGGCTCGCCGTTTACGAAGGATCGATGTTCCCCGAGTGGAAGGGAGACCTTCTCGTAGGTGCCCTCAAATTCGAGATGCTCGTGCGTCTGGACCGCGACGAGAAAGGCGCCATCAAGGGTGAGGAACGGATGCTCAAGGGCGAGTTTGGCCGCGTCCGCGATGTGCGGGTGGCGTCCGATGGCTCGATCTACCTTCTCACAGATGAAGGCGATGGGAAAATCATACGGCTGACACGCGCATAACGTTTGTATCGCCCTTGCCGCCATGAACTGCAATCGCTAGACAGCGATCAATGCGGATCTTTGATGACCGCTCCATTTCGCAGGATTCGCATGACGCATGGCCGTGCCAACACTTTGCTGCTTCTCGCCGGAGCGATCTGGGGTTTTGGCTTCGTCGCCCAGTCGAGCGCAATGGGCAGCGTCGGGCCGTTCATGTTTGTCACCCTGCGTTTTTTCCTCGCCGCCCTGACCATCACGCCGCTCGCCGTTCGCGAAGCGAAGGCTGCACCGGTGAAATTGACGCGCGCCGATTATTACGGCTTCTTTTTCATCGGTGTCCTGCTCTTTTCCGGGGCCGCGCTGCAGCAGGTCGGCATGCAGACGACGTCCGTCACCAATGCCGGCTTTCTGACCGGCCTATATGTGGTCATGGTGCCGTTTCTCGGCGTCATTCTGTTTTGGCAGTGGCCTCATCCGGTTGTCTGGCCCTGCGCCTTGACGGCGCTTGCCGGCATTTATCTGTTGTCCGGAGGACATCTCGAAGGGCTGACGGCCGGTGATTTGCTCATCGTAGCCTGCGCCATATTCTGGGCGTTGCAGATTATCTTTATCAATCGCATCGGCATGAAAAGCGGCAGGCCGATCATGTTGTCGTTGGTTCAGTTCATGGTCTGCGGCTTGCTTGGCCTCGTTGCGACGTTATCCACCGAGCGCACTGAACTTTTCTCGATCCTGGCGGCCGCGCCGGAAATCCTCTTTGCGGGCGTGATCTCGTCCGRCATCGGCTTCACGCTTCAGGTGGTTGGACAGCGCTTCACCACGGCTCCGCAGGCAGCAATCATGCTGTCTTCCGAAGCGCTTTTTGCGGCACTTTTCGGCGCCATATTGTTGGGTGAGCGCATGTCGCTTCAGGGTGTAGCGGGTTGCGCCCTCATCTTCTTCGCAATGATCGCCGTCGAACTGATACCTGCTTTGCGGAGCCGGACCAGGGTCAGGACCCCTTAAG
>NZ_JBFUMG010000125.1:0-10465 GCF_054049495.1 Phyllobacterium sp. P5_D12
GGCCTATGGTGTCGACTTTGTCGGCGGGCCGCAACTTCCGGTTTTCGCCAAGCCGGAACATACCAAATGGTCGACACACCCGGTTTTCAGCCCCCACCATACTCGCACTGGTCGCGTGCCGATCATCTATTCATCCGGGAATCTGCTGGTCGGGCGCAATGTGCTCGAGACCATGCCGTTTCCGTTTCTCGATCTCGCTTTCAACTTCATGGGCGGCGGGGATTCGGATTTCAKTAGCCGCAGCGTGGTCAAAGGCTTCACCATTGCCTGGTGCGCGGAAGCACCCGTTTACGAAACCATCCCAGCAAGGCGCGTTGAGGCGGACTGGATCCGCGCACGGGCACTGCGCAATGGCGTGATCTCCACCTTGATCGAAAAGCGCAAGCGTAGCGGTGAACCTTTTGGTGGAGCGAAGACTATCCTGAAGAGTCTGGCACTTCTCGCGGTCTCGCCGCTGCGGGCCGTGATCAAGGTCGTACAAACGGGATCTCTGTCCATCGGCACTTATCAGATCTATGTTGGCCTTGGCCGCGTTCTGGCGGAATTCGGATATTCGAATGAGCAGTATCGACAACCTGAAAAGAACTGACGCGGTATCTGCGATCCCAATGCGACTGGTCGCCAGTCTTATTGCGGCGATCATCCTTTGCGTGCTGCTGATCTCGTTTCGCCCGTTCCAACCGGCAAGTACGGCAATCGCAGGGAGCGGCGGGGATCTCGTCAATCAGCTCGGTTTCGGCGCCTTGGGCGGCATCTCCGTGCTTGCGATGATGGTGCTTGCGAACCCGCGTACGCTAATTGCCCTCATCAGCCCGATGTGGATCGTCATGTTCGGCTTTCTTTTCCTGTCGACATTTGTTGCCATCGATCCCGGAGCCGCTCAACGCGCTGTGCTCTTCACTGTGATCGCCGCTTTATGCATGATCGCGGTGCTGGCGCTTCCGCGCGATGCCGATGGATTTTCGCTGGCGCTGGTGATCGCAGCCTTTGCCGTGCTGACACTCTCCTATGCCGGTCTGGTTGTCGTTCCGGACCTCGCGAAGCATACCGCCAATGAGATCGAAGCCGAACATGCGGGACTTTGGCGCGGTATCTTCGCGCATAAGAATATTGCCGGACCGGTCATGGCGGCGTTCTCCTTTGCTGGCATATACCTGCTACGTCGCGGCTGGCGCGGGACTGGCATTGTCCTGCTGGTGCTGGCGCTCTGGTTCGTTGCGCATACCGGTTCGAAGACTGCGACGGCGCTGGTGCCAATCGTGATTTTCCTCGTCATGTTCCCCGGAATGTTCGGCTTTCGTATGGTGACTGCCGTGCTGATCGCCGCAGCTTTGATCGGATTCTTCTTCTTTACCATAGGAACACTCTTCTTCCCGGCTACGCACGATCTCCTCGTGCAGCTTGGCGCAGACACCACGTTTACCGGCCGCACATCCATTTGGCAGTTCGGGCTGGAAAAGCTCGCCGGAACACCGTGGCGCGGCTATGGTTTTGAAAGTTTCTGGGAAGCGCCGGTCGTGCGGCAGGCGGAAAATCCGAGCTACTACCTCGACTGGGACGTTCGCGGCATTGTGCATGCGCATAACGGTTATCTCGATATTGCAATCGCCATGGGTTATCCCGCCATGATCTGCGCGCTCATCGTCTTGATCGTGCTGCCGCTTTTTGACTATGCGCGCTGCCTGAAAAAGCGGGAGAATGTGTTCATGGCCGACTTTTTCATGATGTGCCTGACATTTTCGCTGATGAACGCTTTTCTTGAGAGCTTCTTCTTCCGGCGTGCAGATCCCGTGTGGCTGCTGGTGGTGATGGCTTGTTTTGGCCTGCGCATGACTGCTCGCGTTCCAATCCTCACGCACATAAATTCCCACAAGACCAGTTGACCGGGCGTACTTGGCCAGATCAAAGTGCCGCGACATCAGCGGGAGAATGAAATGGATAATGTGGTTCTGGTCGGTTGCGGCAATATGGGCTTTGCCATGCTCAAGGGCTGGCTGGACGCAGGTATATTGCAGCCAGATCAGGTCATAGTGATTGAGCCAACCGATGCGCTGCGTGAACGGGCGGCGACGCTTGGTGTTCATGCGCATGCCAATGCAAGCCGGCTCGATGACGATCTGTCGCCGCGCGTTATCCTCATCGCGGTCAAGCCGCAGGTGATGCGCGACGTGCTGCCCGCCTATGAGCGTTTCRCCGCCGGGTCAACTTTCGTCAGTGTCGCCGCCGGAGTTAAGGTTGCGTTGTTCGAGGAATTCTTAGGCGAAAAGACCCCGATTATCCGCACCATCCCGAATACGCCTGCTGCGATCGGCAAAGGCATGATCGTCACATTCCGCAATTCGAACGTGAGCGACGAGGATGCCGAATTTGTCGATACCTTGTTGAAAACCAGCGGAAAAGTTGCAGCCGTAGACGACGAAAAACTGATCGATGTGGCAACCGCGGTTTCGGGCTCGGGACCCGCCTACGTTTTTCACTTCATCGAATGCCTGACCGAGGCGGCTGTTGTGGCTGGCTTCGAACGAAAGACCGCGGAGCTGCTGGCAATGCAGACCGTCTACGGCGCTGGCGTCCTCGCCGCTTCGAGCGAAGACACGCCAACGACGTTGCGCGAACAGGTGACGAGCCCGAAGGGTACCACTGCCGCCGCGCTCGACGTGTTGATGGGCCATGACAAACTCAAGCGGCTTATGATCCGGGCTGTTTTCAAGGCACACCAGCGCGCTATAGAACTTGGCACCTATTGAGCTTCCGCAAGCTGGATCATTGCGATAGCGTGCCGAAATGAGCGTGCCTCCATCTGATCCAGCAATCGAAGCAAGACCGCAACGTGCCTTCGGCTCGGCTCATCTCGCTGTAAAAACCGGCAATGGCCGTACGCGTATCGACACACTCTATCAGGAAGGCTGCGCCAAGATTCTGTTGCCCGAGATTGATGATCGGTCGCTTGAGGCGGTGATGATCAACACATCAGGTGGACTGACGGGGGGCGACGAGATGCGCTGGAGGTTTGACGTCGCGGACGACTGCCGGGCGCAGGTCACCACTCAAGCATGCGAGCGCATCTACAAGGCATCTGCCGGAATCGCCGACGTAGCAAGCACCTTAAACGTGGGAAAGCGGRCATCGCTTGCGTGGTTGCCGCAGGAGACGATTTTGTTCGAGGGCTCGGCACTGAAGCGAACTCTTACCGTCGATCTTGCCGAGACAAGCCGTGCCTTGATCGTGGAGCCCGTGGTGTTCGGTCGCAAGGCGATGGGTGAGGACGTGCAGAACTGTCTGTTCCGGGATCGCTGGCGCATCCGCCGCGAAGGCAGACTGATCCATGCGGAAGATTTCACAATCGGACCCGACACGGCATCGATGCTGGGCCGCCCTGCCCTGTTCGGGGGAATGCGCACCATGGCCACTGTCCTGCTTCTCGATGCCGACGCCGAACGTCATCTTGAGCCGAGCAGAAAAATAGTTGGCACAAAAGGCGGTGTTTCCTTCTGGTCTGGCAAGCTTCTTGCGAGGCTTGTCGATGGCGACGCCTATTCATTGAGGAAACGGCTGGTGCCATTGATAGAACTGCTCAATGAAAAGGCAGGCGTGCCTAAAGTCTGGTCAATCTAGACGCAAAACTGAGTATGACTAAAGGAAAAGCATGAACCTGACACCACGCGAGAAGGACAAACTTCTCATCTCTATGGCGGCGATGGTCGCCCGCCGCCGACTCGAACGCGGCGTCAAGCTCAATCATCCGGAAGCCATTGCATTGATTAGCGATTTCGTCGTCGAGGGTGCCCGCGATGGCCGGTCAGTCGCCGATCTGATGCAAGCAGGGGCACATGTCATCACCCGGGAACAAGTGATGGAAGGTATTCCAGAGATGATCCACGACATACAGGTCGAGGCGACATTTCCGGACGGGACGAAGCTTGTCACCGTGCACGAACCGATAAGGTAGGAAACCGCAGATGATCCCCGGCGAAATCACTACGGCCAAAGGCGAAATCGAACTGAATGCCGGTGCCAGCAACATCATGCTGAAGGTGGCAAATACCGGCGACCGTCCGGTACAGGTCGGGTCGCACTATCATTTCTTCGAAGCCAACTCGGCACTGGTATTCGACCGCGATCAAGCGCGCGGCATGCGGCTCGATATTGCTGCCGGAACGGCGGTCCGGTTCGAGCCAGGGCAGGAGCGTGATATCACGCTCGTGCCGCTCAGCGGGAACCGGACCGTTTACGGGTTTCAGCAGAAGATCATGGGAAAGCTGTGACCGCTCCGCTTGACCTCATTTCCACGACAACAAGCGACCGGAGAAACACCGATCGCTGCGCATATCCCAGGCCTGGGTCAGGTAGGGCTTGCCTGTCAGCTTGGCTTCTTGGTCACGAGGGTCAGCAGGCCTTTGGAATCGAGGCTAGCAATGACCACCGCTGCGGATGTCAGCCCCTTTTCCTTCAGGGCGGCGGAGACTTGTGGCGACTTGTCGATCGACGTGCGCAATTTCTGCATGTCCGCGTCGCTACGCTTGGCAAKGGCGTCGTTGACCTGGGTCTTGGTCGCATCCGGCAGTTCATTGATGTCCACTATATTGATGGTGGTAATGGCCGTTGCACCAGGCTTTGCTGGAGTTTCGCTCTTTGGAGCGGGCTGCTCGGCGCTCGGAGTCTGCGGCGCCGCGGACTGCGCATAGGCAGCCGAAGTCGCAAGCGGGAATGCCGCACAGAGCGCGAGGGCTATCATCTTTCGCATCGTTTTTCCTTTCACGAGATTGGCGAACGATCATCTACTGATGACGCGCGCACTTCACATGCGGAATTCGATCTCAAGCGGTCGCTGATCGGGTTTTTCCAAGGCAATATCGCGGCAGAAATGTGGCAGCAGGCGCCCGTTGTCGCCCATTCGGTTATTCATACAAGAGGGAAATTCCATGCCCGCTAAAATTACCCGCGCGGCCTATGCCCGCATGTTTGGGCCAACGACGGGCGACAAGGTGCGCCTTGCCGACACCGAACTCTTCATCGAGGTAGAGAAGGACTTCACCATCTATGGCGAAGAAGTGAAGTTTGGCGGAGGCAAGGTCATTCGCGACGGCATGGGCCAGAGCCAGATTGCCCGTGCAGACGGTGCCGTCGACACAGTCATTACCAATGCACTGGTCGTCGATCACAGTGGTATTTATAAAGCCGATGTCGGTCTGAAGGGTGGGCTGATTGCTGAAATCGGCAAGGCCGGCAACCCCGATACGCAACCCGGCGTGACGATCATCATTGGTCCTGGCACGGAAATCATCGCGGGCGAAGGCAAAATCCTCACGGCCGGCGGTATGGATGCCCATATCCATTTCATCTGCCCGCAGCAAATTGAAGAAGCGCTGATGTCAGGCGTTACGACAATGTTTGGCGGCGGCACAGGACCAGCCCATGGGACACTGGCGACCACCTGTACGCCAGGGCCCTGGCACTTGGGCCGGATGATTCAGTCTTTCGACGCCATACCCATGAACATCGGCCTTTCAGGCAAGGGCAATACATCGCTGCCGAAAGCGCTGGAGGAGATGATCCTTGGCGGGGCGTGCTCGCTGAAACTGCATGAGGATTGGGGTACCACACCGGCGACGATCGACAACTGCCTCTCGGTTGCCGACCAGTACGATGTGCAGGTGATGATACACACCGATACGCTGAACGAGAGCGGCTTTGTCGAGGACACGGTCGCCGCCTTCAAGGGTCRCACAGTTCACGCTTTTCACACGGAAGGCGCTGGCGGTGGACACGCCCCGGACATCATCAAGATTTGCGGGCTTCCCAACGTCATTCCGTCTTCGACCAACCCGACGCGGCCCTATACCAAAAATACCATCGCGGAACATCTCGATATGCTGATGGTGTGCCATCATCTCTCATCATCGATCCCGGAAGATGTGGCGTTTGCCGAAAGCCGTATCCGCAAGGAGACGATCGCGGCGGAAGATATTCTGCATGATATCGGCGCATTCTCGATCATTTCTTCTGACAGCCAGGCCATGGGCCGTGTTGGGGAAGTGCTGATACGCACGTGGCAGACCGCCGATAAAATGAAGCGCCAGCGCGGGAGCCTGCCGCAGGAAACCGGCGACAATGACAATTTTCGCGTCAAGCGCTACATCGCGAAATACACAATCAACCCGGCGATTGCACAGGGTGTTTCCCGGCACGTGGGTTCAATCGAAGTCGGGAAGCGTGCCGATCTCGTTTTGTGGAACCCCGCTTTCTTTGGCGTAAAACCGGATATGGTTCTGCTTGGAGGCTCGATTGTTGCCGCACCGATGGGCGACCCAAATGCCTCGATCCCGACACCCCAGCCGGTCCACTATCGTTATATGTTCGGCGGCTTTGGCAAGAATGTCAGCAATTCGTCAGTCGTCTTTGCCAGCAAGGCTTCGGTCGAGGCTGGCTTGCGCCAGTCGCTCGGTATCGACAAACAACTGGTCGGCGTCGAAAACACGCGGAGTGGCATTTCCAAGGCGTCGATGATCCACAATGATGCCACGCCGCATGTGGAGGTCGATCCGGAGACCTACGAGGTTCGGGCGGATGGCGAGTTGTTGACGTGCGAGCCGGCAACGGTGCTGCCGATGGCGCAGCGCTACTTTCTGTTCTGAGGGGGAGGAACAAAGTGAAGGATCAATTCAGGCGGCTTGCGTACTATAACAAATGGGCCAATGGGCGTATTTACGCGTCAGCAGGCGCCCTTGACCACGAAGATTATTTCGCCGACAGACGCGCGTTCTTCAAGTCGGTGCATGGGACACTCAACCATATCCTGGCCATTGACAAGTTATGGTTCGGTCGCTTCACGGKGGACCTTTACGCCATTCCTTCCCTGGATGTCGTTCTGCACGATAATTTCAATGACTTGCATGCGGCGCGCATCGCCCTGGACGATCACATTGTCGACGTGGTCAACAATATGGATGAGGCATCGATCAGTGGTGTCCTTCACTGGATCACCACCGAAGGCCAGCCATATACGTCAACCTTGGATCGCGCGCTGACACAGATATTCAACCATCAGACGCATCATCGCGGTCAGGTGCATACGTTGCTTTCGCAACTGACCGGTGACGCGCCGCCGATCGACTTCTTCCTTCGCATGAACGACGATTTTCATGAGAAAGGCCAAGCGCGATGAAGCGTGTTACCAGCCACAACCACGCCGGGCATTATCACGGCGTGCCGTTCGATCGCGTTGTACTGGCGCATGACGAGCGGCATTTGCGGCGCAAGGTGCTGACACTAGAGCAGGGTGAACAAATCCTTGTCGATTTGCCCGAGGCTATCGCGTTCGAGCATGGCGACGTGCTTGTTCTTGAGGATGGGAGGATGGCCGAGATCATTGCGGCGGATGAAGCGCTTTACGAAGTCACGCCACGGGATCGCCGGCATCTGTCGGAACTCGCCTGGCATCTCGGCAATCGTCATCTGCCGGCGCAACTGGAAGAAAGCAGCATCGTCATCCTGCGTGATCACGTGATCAAGGCGATGCTGCAAGGTCTTGGCGCGAAGGTTACCGAGATCACTGCTCCGTTCCATCCACTGCACGGCGCATATCATAGCGGACATGGGCATTCGCACGCGCATGATCATGGCGATGATCATCGACACCACGATCATGCCCATGGCTGACCTTGCCTCAAACACCGCGCTTCTGCGCCTTATGACATGGCTTTCCCCTGCTTTTCCTGTCGGGGCGTTTTCCTACAGTCATGGCATCGAGCGGGCCGTGCATGATGGTTTGATCCACGACAAGGCATCGTTGCAAGACTGGCTTGTTGACCTCATGAACCACGGCTCGGTCTGGAACGATGCGGTTTTATTTGCCGCGAGCTGGAGGGATGCGGATACGGGTGGCAGCTGCCTCGAACAATCAGAGCTCGGAGAGGCGATGGCCGGCTCGAAAGAGCGGCACATGGAGACCATGCTGCAAGGCAATGCTTTCGTGCAGGCTATTGGACACTGGAGCAACGCAGAATCCGGCATGGCGAAAGAAATGCCCTATCCCGTCGCCGTCGCCATGGTTGCAGCCCGAAACAAGGTTGCATGTGAACCAGCGCTTGCCGCCTATCTTCACGCCGTCGTTTCCAACCTCGTTCAAGGCGCCGTCCGGTTGGTACCGCTCGGACAAAGCCACGGCGTCTCGTTGATGGCGGCAATGGAAACACAAATCCTGGCGGTCACTGAGCGTGCCGCGAGTTCCAGCCTTGATGATCTGGGCTCGGCCGGCATCATGTCCGACATCATGGCCATGCAACATGAAACACAGTATTCGAGGGTATTTCGCTCATGATTTCGCAAAACGGACCGCTTCGCATCGGGATTGGCGGGCCGGTTGGCTCCGGCAAGACCACTGTCACCGAAATGTTGTGCAAAGCGCTGCGCCACCGCTATTCCATCGCTGTCGTCACCAATGATATCTACACGAAGGAAGACGCGCTGATCCTCAACCGGCTGCAAGCCCTGCCCGAAGACCGGATCATGGGTGTCGAAACGGGCGGTTGYCCACACACGGCCATCCGGGAAGATGCTACAATAAATCTGCAAGCCATCGCCGAGATGAACAAGCGCCATCCCGACCTCGACATCGTCTTTATCGAGTCCGGCGGGGACAATCTGGCCGCGACTTTCTCACCTGATCTCGCCGACCTGACCATCTATGTCATTTCGGTTTGCCAGGGCGAAAAAATACCGCGCAAGGGCGGGCCGGGCATCACGCGCTCGGATCTGCTGATCATCAACAAGAAGGATCTCGCGCCCCATGTCGGCGCTGATCTCGATGTGATGGATGCGGATACCAAGGTTCAGCGTGGAGCGAAACCCTATGTGTTCACCGACATGCTGCGCAGAAACGGCCTTGACGAAGTCATCTCATTTATTGAGGCGGCGGGCGGTCTACGCCAGGCGGCTTAGCGGTGCAGCTTCAGGCCGCTTGATCATGGTTTCAGCGAGAATCTCGTAAGAGCGGATTCTGGCTGGATGATCGAAAATCTGGCCTGTCACCATAATCTCGTCTGCTCCCGTGCGCACGATGAAATCCTGCACGCCAGTCTTGACGGTTTCCGGCGACCCGACGACCGAGCAGGATAGAGCCTGACGCAAAATCGCCTTCGCGTGGAGGTCGAGTGTTTCTTCATAACCTCGCACCGGCGCGGGCAATGGCCCGGGATTGCCCGTACGTAGATTGACGAAGGCCTGCTGCTGCGAGGTTTGCAGAAGCTTTGCCTCGTCATCGGTTTCTGCGGCGAAGACGTTAAGTCCCAGCATCACATACGGCTTGTCGAGATATTCCGACGGTTCGAACCGTGTTCGGTAAATCTCGATCGCCCGCTCCATTTCAGCCGGCGCAAAATGCGATGCGAAGGCATAAGGCAGGCCGAGTGCCGCTGCGAGCTGTGCGCCGAAGAGGCTGGAGCCCAGTATCCACACAGGCACTTTCGTCCCCGCCCCCGGAACAGCTATGACGCGCTGGCCCGGCTCGGGATCGCGGAAATACCCCATCAACTCGACCACATCCTGCGGGAAGCCGTTGATGTCCTGATCGAGATTGCGGCGCAATGCCTGGGCGGTAATCTGATCTGTGCCCGGTGCACGGCCGACGCCGAGATCGATACGGCCCGGATGCAAGGAAGCCAGCGTGCCGAAGGCTTCAGCCACCATCAACGGTGAATGGTTCGGCAGCATGATACCACCGGCGCCAAGCCGGATTTTCGACGTACCAGCCGCGACATGCGCGATCACAACGGCTGTCGCCGCGCTGGCAATACCCCGCATGCTGTGATGCTCAGCTAGCCAAAGACGGTTGTAGCCAAGGCGCTCAGCGTTTTGCGCAAGATCCAGCGAATTACGAAGGGACTGTGCGGCATCGCTGCCGGCGACAATCGGTGAAAGGTCAAGGACAGATATCGGGGTCATTGCCTTCATATAGGCGGTCGGCGAAAGCGCACAATAACAGGGTGCGATTTCATGATTCACAAAAATTGAAGCTTGATTGAATAAGAAGGGTGAGATTCAGAGGTGGCGGGAGCGGGACGATTCCAGGCGCAGTTCCATGCCGACCACGGCGCGGGTTTCCTGCGACAGCTGCTCATCGGATTCACGTATCGCAGTTTCGATGAAATAGGCAATCATCTCGAAACCTGCATTGTCCGCCAAGGTGCACAATTTTGAGAGTTCTGTTTTTAATACTTCGAGTGTTTGTGCTCTCTTGTTCATGCTGTTCTCTCCATATCCCGTGAACCGCAATAGTGAGTTGTATCCCACTAAAATCTTCTCGCATTAGTGCAAGGACAAAAGCCATGCGACCAATGTGCTTATCAACAAATTCCCCGATACTTTCGAAGAAATTTCCAGCGATGGTTAATTGTATTTGTTGATTCCACCACGACTGCGCAAGTAACATTAATCTCAAAATATGCGAATTGAAAAGTCCTTTAAT
>NZ_JBFUMG010000126.1:0-10450 GCF_054049495.1 Phyllobacterium sp. P5_D12
ATGACATCATTTTTCTGCAGCGACACGCTGTGCCACGCCACGATCGATGGAAAGTTGATGTTCCGGGATCGTCACCACATTGCTACCGCCTACGCCGAATCCTTGGCGGGGCCACTCGAACGCGCAATCTTGAAACCGGCGATAGCAGGTGCTGTGAAATCTCAGCCCGCCAGTGAGAAAAACCTGTAAATGGAATAGCTTGCTGTGGGCGCCATGATTTCCGCTGGCGCCCGCAGCTCTACCGCCTTCCCCAAAATAGCCAATTAGCCCTCCGAATGATGCATCTCGTGCCGCCTGCCCGGAGAGATTGCATTTGAACGCGTTTATTCGTTATAAGCCATTGTTTTCAGAGTCATATTTATCGAAAACCAGGATGAGAAATCCAGCTTGGACACCACACTCGCTTATACGTATCGTAATAGCTGGCTAAGGGTCAGGACCTAATGAGCGGGGAACCAGTATTGAAGACACTTCTTGGGTTGTTGAGGTCCGACAGGCCTGCGCCGCGGATCGCAAGACGCCGTCTTTCAATCGATATCTCAGAGACGGCCGTTTACACGATCGGCGATGTGCACGGTTGCTACGATCAGCTGCTTGAACTGGAAAGCATGATCACCGAAGACGCTGCTGGATTGCCCGGCAAAAAGCTCATCATCATGCTGGGAGACTATGTCGATCGCGGGCCTGCCTCCGCGCAGGTCGTCGAACACCTGCTCCACAAGCCGCATGCGGACTTCCAGCGCATCTGCCTGACCGGCAATCACGATATGGCCATGCTCGACTATCTGGAAAAACGGCTGTCCCTGTCGGGCTGGTGGCATATGGGAGCCAACTCGACATTGCTTTCCTACGGCATTGACGTGGAACGTCTGAGGCTGATCCACCGTACGCCGCAAATGCTGGATGACACCATCCGCGCTTCAATTCCCCACCGGCACAAACAGTTTCTGCGATCCTTGCCAATCATGATCAACGCTGGAAGCTTCCTGTTTGCACACGCCGGTATAAGGCCCACCCTTTCGCTGAAGGATCAGAAAGATGACGACCTTGTTTCCATCCGCAGTGAATTCTTTGAAAACGCCCATCTGCTTCGGCAATGGGTCGTGCACGGTCACACGCCGATAGAAACCCCCCGCCAGGAAGGCAGGCGGTTTAACCTCGATACCGGGGCCTTCTCGACAGGCAAACTGAGTGCGTTGCGGCTCTGGCAGAAGAAGGGCCGCGTGTTCACGACGTAAGGGCTCTATGTTTTGGTTGGGGGCATTCGTGGCGTATCGAGATAGTAGCTTGAGTATCGCTCCATGAAATGCTCGGTGCTTCCGTAAGAGCTGTACTTTGCAAGCCGCTTCATATCGACCTTGTTGAGGACCAGTCCGAGAATCTTCGGCGCGATTTCCGCCTCCGCTTGCAGCACGGACTTGACGAGTGCGCGAGGCGTGACACCCCACTCTGCCACCATGACGAACCCATCGGCCATTGGAGCGAAGGCTTTGGCGTCGACGACCGGGCCAAGCGGTGGAAGGTCGATGACAATATAGTCGAACACAGTGCGCGCTTCATCCAGCAGTTTCTTCATACCCTGGCTTGAGAGAATCTCGCTGGTGTGACGCAAATTCCGGTGAAGCACCGTTGGAATGATAGCCAGCTTGGTCTTGTTCTCGACCTTGACGGAATTTTGCCAAGGCTGACCATCCATGACCGCTTTCACGAGCCCTCGTTGCGTTGAAAGCGACAAGGCGCGGGACAGCCCTGGATTGCGCAGATCGCCATCGATGAGGAGCGTCTTGGCCCCCTTTGCAGCCAGCAATCCCGCAAAATTGGCGGCAATCGTGGTTTTGCCTTCGTGCGGCAAAACGGAGACGACACCGATGACCTTGCTTTCCTTGCCTTGCAGCACGACGTCCGCAGCGATTTTGACATTCCGCAATGTTTCAGCGAATTGCGACGACGGGTTATCGACAGCCAAGCGGATTATATTGGTCCGGGCAGGCGGCGCAGGCTGTCCCTCCAAGGCCACAGGCGTTCTCTTGGCCTCTGTTATACCCTCGAGTTTTGGCACAAAGCCAAGGAACTTGACCCCCAGAAGCGAGCGTACATCTTCACCAACCCGGAAAAAGCGCTCACGGTATTCACGCCACGCGCCGATACCAGCGCCGGCAAAAAGGCCGAGCAGCAGAGAGGCTGCAAGGGCGAGTTTCTTCTTCGGGCTCGATGGGTCCGTGGGCGTCGATGCAACCGAGATCACGCGCGCCTTGGCGATCGGGAAGGACTGCTGCTGTGACGCTTCCTGATAGCGGCCGAGATAGGTTTGATAGAGATTGGTCAGTGCTTGAGCATTCTGTTCCAGATCTCTCAAATGGACCAGCGCTTCGTTTGCCACGGACGTTTTTCCGGTGGCATTGTCCAAACCTTCCCGCAGGGATGTCTCGCGTGACTGCGCAGCCTCGTACTGATTGCGGTAGCTTTCGGTTATTTGCTGGAGTTCCTGGAAAATTTGCCGGGAAACGTCCTGCTCCTCAGTGCGCAGACTGACGGCTTGCGGATGATCCTGGCCGAAACGGCTGACGATTTCCTGCTCGCGCTTGGTGATCGTCAGATAGCGCGCCCTCAGGGTTCCTATCACCGAGGTGCCGCTCTGGTCCGATACAACAGCCGCATTGTTGACAGCGCCCTCGGGACCCGAGGCCAAAATCGACTTATATTGATTGTAAAGTGCTCGCGCCCGCGCGGTGTCCGCCTGGGCCAGGATCAGCTGGCTATTGATATCAGAGAGTTGCTGCTCGGAAACCAGCGCTCCCTTTGCCGCCGTCAGACCATTGGCGGCGCGGAAGCGTTCGGTCTCGAGGGCTGCTGCCTGTGAACTTTCCTTCAGTTCATTCAAGCGGCCCTGAAGCCAGACAGTCGCTCTTTGCGTCGCGTCGAAGTTTGCGTCCAGCTGATCCGAGAGATAGACGTCTGCATAGGCCTTCGCAATTCTTCCGGCGAGTTCCGCGTCGTCTGACGTATAGGTGAGATCGATGACAAAGCTGCGTCCTTGCCTTTGGACATCAACGTTGGACTGCAGGAGCGAAGCCGCATATTCGATCTTCAGATCCGCAGCGGACAGGCCATCCGTATTGGCCGGTTTGCTACTACTGAAAAGCCCGACGATGGACCGCATTGTGGAAATGGCGGTTGCGAAAATGGAGCGCGGCGGGTTCATAAACCCATCGTTCTCGTCAAGCTTCTCCTTTCTCACCACCTTTTCCGCAAGCTCAGCCGACTTCAGAATCGCGATCTGGCTGAGAATTGTTGTGTCTGTCTGCATATTGGCAGGTGCAGGCGAAGGTTCATCAGCGAATTTGCCAAGATTGTCGTCGAGCAAAATGCTAGTCGCTGCCGTATATCCTGGTTTGGCGGCGATGATGTAAATGAGGCCGAGTAACAGACCCACGGCAGCGGTTATGGCGACTGTTTTTGCCTGCCGCCGGGCGATAGTCATCAAGTGCTCGAGGTCAATGAAATTATCGGAGTGGGCTTGCCCTTCCGGGCTTCCCGCCAGCCGAACATTAAAGAGTTGATTGCCTTGATGCATGTTACCGCCGATTGTTGCGTTCGTATAAAAAATTGACTGGGCCTGCCTGCCTTTAGGACGGGATCAAGCGCCTGAGACGTATTCCGATAGGCATAGAGAGATGGCGAAGTGCCACAGGGTCCTTCAACACCACCTCGATAATCCCGCTGATCGATCTGCGTTTAATATGACCGACGAGAGAGAGGAAAGATTTCGCCTCCTCCAGGCTGCGCGTCCGTCGCGCCTGGGCAGCCTTAGCCTCAGCACCGAGTTCGAATTTTGCCAAGAATGTCTTGTCCGCCTCTAACATGGCGATGATATGATGCGTTTCGAGAACGCGCGAAATAGAGCCAGGACGCACACGGTAGGCATATCCGACTGATGGCTCCACTGCGCATTTTCCGCCCTTCGCCAGAATGGAGGCGAGGAAGATATAATCTTCGCCGATGCGCAGGTTCTCTTCGTAACGCAGACCATGCGTCTCGACGAACCGGCGCTCAAAAATCGGCTTCATGTAGCCGAAATTGAAGGTCGTCACGAAAACGAGGTTCGAAGCTATGAAATCCGCCAGTGAAATCTCGCGGATTTTCGCAAGATAGTGGACGGGAAACATTGTGTCTCCCTTTGTCTCGCCGTCCTCTATCACTTCGATATTGTCCACGGCAGCTTTCGCGCCGGTATTCTCCGCACGGGTTATCATCGCCGCGATGCGGTCGGGAAACACCGTGTCGTCGGAGTCGAGCACCGCGATCCAGCGGCCCTTCGCGAGGGCAAGGGCGGCGTTGCGGGCGCTACCAGGACCGCTATTGCTTTCCAGCGTCACGACGCGCACCCGCTCGTCCGCAAACGAACCGGCGATAGCGGCGGTGTTGTCGGTCGACCTGTCATCGACGACTATGACCTCCACGCTCGCTCCACGCTGTGCGAGCGCGCTTTCTATTGCGCGCTGGATCGTGTCCGCGGCGTTATAGGCGGCAATAATGAAGGTGACATCAGGCTGCACGGGATTTGTCTCTCCTCGCTGGCACCATCGCTACCTCTCCATATTGCTCGATCTCGCGGATGCCTATCAGGCCGCTGACGACACCCACATGCATAATACCGCGCAGAAACCATCGGTTGCGCCGGGTAGCAGAAAAGGCTGTCACGAGTGCCATAGACACGCAAAAAGCTGCCTTTGCACCCGCAAGCACCAACTGAGCGGCGCGTTTCATGCCGGTTGATCCACTCCTGAGCATCCGCCCATGCGTCTGACCGACGCGGAAGCGCCGTTTGCAAAGCCACGAAAATTTGGCCCGGCCCTGTGGCACCGGTTCGAAAACCCAGGCTTGCGGCGCATATGAAATCCTGCCGCCCGCTTCGTGAATTTCCGTGAAATATTGTGTGTCTTCGCCGCCGCTTCGTCCCAGCGCCAAACTGAAACGCCGGTTTCCGATAAATGTCGAGGAGCGGCGTAACAGGACGTTGCATGTATAGCCGGTGAGAATTTCCCCGCGTACCCATACCGGAAACGTCGAATGGAAATCACCTTTGCTCATCCAGCGTGGCGCATCGCTCGCGTACGATGCTTGTACGGGTCCGAGTACGGCATCGGCATTCGTATCGCGTGCCGTGGTCAATAGACGCTCTATCCAGTCCTCCGACGCTGTTTCATCATCGTCGATGAAGGCAACATAATCGCCGGTGCTGGCGTCGAGGCAGGCATTGCGAGCCAATGATATGTTTGCTGCGGGACTGTGGATATAACGCACTTCAAATGGGAGTTCCGCCGCGATACTGGCCACCCTGTCTTTGGCGCTGGGCTCGACATCATTGTCGGCGACGATAGCGCGTATGCGGCATTTTTCCGGCAGTTTCATTTGGCTGAGTGACAGCAGGGTCGCCCTCAGCTCCTCACGACGATATGTGCAGATACAAATGTCGATCCAGGTCTCACCTGCACTGGATGGATTGCTCGAGCCGGTCATCAGGTGGTATCCCCCCGTCTGCGCGAATCGAACAGTTGCAGCCAGAAACCCGTGGACCAGGCCAGATGCATGATCATCGCTGATATGGACGCCAACGGACCGTAAGGGTTGCGCTCGCCGACGGCTAGCCACACGCCATAGCCGAGGCAGATTGTGATCCATAGCACAGCCGGTACCGCGGCCCACCAGTTGAGGGCAGCGAGAAAAACGCCCGCTACTACAGGAAGGACCATCAATGGCAACGCCTGGCGAACCTTCGGAATCATGCGATGCTTCAGGAGGTTTTTTGCCCTGCCTCTCCCATAGCCGAGATATTGCTTGAACAGCGCCGGCGCCGATGACCGCGGATAGTAGACCATGAAGGTCTTGTCCGTCATCCATATACGTGCACCGGCAGCCTTCAGTCGGCAATCAAGCTCGGCGTCCTCGTTGTGGGTGAAGCCCTCGTCGTAACCGCCAACCTCGCGGAACATCGAAATACGCATAAGGGCATGATGGCCGTGATCGGTCCAGTGGCCTTTCGCGCCATGGCGATGCCGCGCGCCGCCATTACCGAGTTTGGAATTTTGGGCGAGGGCTGTCGCCTTTTGAAAGGTCCCAAACCCCTCGGTCGCCATGCCGACCACGACGGAATCGGCTCCCGTAGCTTGCGCTTCGTTGAGTAGTTTTTCGCAATAATCGTCCGGGTATTTTCCATGCGCATCAATGCGGATGAGATAGTCGTGCCCGTCGCCATAGGTCGCCACGGCCAGATTGATTGCGGCGCTCTGGATGCGTTTCTCATTGTGCAGGAGAATGACACGTGGATCGCTCTGCATTATTTCCACGACGATCTGCTGCGTTCCGTCACTGCTGCCGCCATCCGCAACGATAATCTTCAAGTCGAAACGTCGGGCTTCGGCGCCCAGTTTTTCAAGAAGCGCGCGAATGTGCTCGGCCTCGTTGAGGCAAGGCACAACAACAATGCAACGGCCAACAAAATCCGTTTTTGTAGCGCTTGGCATTGGCGTCACTTCTCCTGTTTTCATTTTTGCCGATCCGGCATTCTGGCTGGTCAAGCTGCGACCGGAAGTACGGCGCCATGTTCGTTTGCATGCGTGAGCCGCCCAAGACGTTCCACCAGTGCGCGGCAATCGCTCTGGTCGAACACCCAGGTCGAACGTTCCTGTGCTTTGACTTTTTCACGGGCGCGTTCGTAACGATCGGTATCCATTTCATCGAACAGGGCTGCTAGAGCCTCGACCGTCGGTTCACCTAGGGAAAAACCGATGCCGCGTTCTTGTAAAAACAGCGAGGTTTCGGTGCCCTGCATCGCTATCGGCACAGAGCCATAGCGACATCCTTCATAAAGCCTGTTCGGCAGAAGCCAGTTGGAATTTTGTCCGGCCTCGTAGAAATCGATASCCCATGAAAAATGCACCTCGTCATAGATCTTCTGCAGATCTTCCGGATTTGCATAGGCGCCATGGAATTGCATAAAGGGTTCAGCGGCAACGAAACGGTCGAAATCATCGAACTCCGAATAGGCGGGGCGCCCCCTCAAAACGATTTCAACGCGGCCCTCCATCTTGCGTGAGAACGCTGACAGGAGCTCCAGCGAAGTTCGGCAGCGCAAGGCACCAAACCAACCGATCTTCCAAGGCTCGTCTTTGGACTTGCCCGCACGGCTGATGGCCTCCGTTTCCTGAGGCCCGAGTTCCAGAACCTTGTTCTCCACCACTTCGACCGGCAAGTTGATCTGGCCAAAGGGTGCGAAATATTGCCTGACGAATGCGGGCGAAGACGTGATCAGAAGCTGTGCATTGTTACTGAGCGTTCGTTCCACGAAGCGCAGCGCCTTACCTGTCATATCCCGGCGCAAAAGCAGCCGATGAATATCAAGGCATTCGTAGACAATTGGCACGTCACCGGAAAAGAAAGCCTTCGCCCGATTGGCGAGCGCCAGCATTTCCAGATTGCGTCCGATGATCAAGTCCGGTCTGCTAACACCCTTGAGCATCGAGCCGAGCGTCAATGCGGCGCGTGCAACAGCGGCGACGCGTTGGGTAAACTTGCCGTCACTCGTTCTGCCTAGATCGATCGGAACGATTGACGCAATCACGCTGATCGGTTCGCGGCTTCGTGTGAAACCGGCAACAGTGACGGTCGCGCCACCGGCTTGCATCATGATCACGCGGCGCCGGACCGCAGGGTCGGACAGATCATGCACGAGGTACAGGACATGCAGCATGAGGTCATCCCACGATTGATCTGCGTAGGCAACTTAGTATGGCTTTTACTGCAGTGCAACATTTTTGCTTCACTGCAGCAAGTTCCATAGTAAGCCCTGCGGCATTATCGTAATGAATTGGGCGTAGGTATGTTGCCATCGAAAAAATCAATCCAGCGAGCACGCAACTGATTCAGGGAACTGGCAAGTTTCACCCAGCGCAGTAAATGCAACGCGGCCAAACTCGGCTGAAACGGGTGTGCCAGGCATGCTGAACGCTCCAAGCCAGGACTTCATCTTGTCGCTGGCCCAAAGGCTCAGGAATATCTTCTGTGGGTGGGTAGGAATGGCCGCGGGGTCGGTGACAGTGTGCACCAATTGACCATTCACATAGTAGCGCAGACGATCCTTTTCCCAAACGAAGGCATAGTCATTGTACTTGCTGTCTGCGCCGTCAGGGACCGCGACCAGTTTCTCGTGTCCGCCCTTTCCGGCGACATAGGTATTCAACTGAACCCTGGAGGGGTCCTTTCCAAGAAACTCGAAGTCGATTTCGTCCCATGGTTGCTTTTGTTGGGGCCCGATATAGGCGAAAAAGCTGGTGTTGAACCCTGAGCCCGCGGCGGCCTTGATGCGTGCTTCATAGGTACCGTAGCTGAAGCGCTCATTGGTCTGGATCTCGCCGCACACATAGTCGCGATCCTTGGTTTTTTGAGGCGCGAAGCCGAGGGTCAAGGTGTTGTCCTTGAGACCCACCTGCCCCTTGGACCACGTGCAATTCTGGTGAGCGCCATTCGACCAGCCATCCGAAACGTACCAACGCTTCTTGTCCAGGCTGGCAAAGTTTTCGACGAAGGATTTTCCTGGCTGCTTCTCTTGGGCAAATGCGAGAACGGGTGTCAAGCAAAGGCCAAGCGCCATGCTGGCGAGTGCTATCCGGGATGAAATCGGGGCGACCATCGATCTTCCTTTCTTTATGGGAAAAGGCGCATCAGCCAGAAGCCGAAGTTGGACATAATCCTAAGAGTGCATATTATCTTTGCTGCACTGCATCATTTCACAACGCGCCGTGACGGCTGTCAACCGCGTAAAAAAATCAAAAATGCGGCTCTTTTTTATCGCAAAATCAATATGTTATTGAGCATAGAGCGATAACGAACCGCAAATACGTGCCTTTTTAAGGTCGTATTCGCCCCATCGGAAGCGAGACTTCAATCGGATTTCGGTTCCACTTGGCCAAGGCCATTCGCATTCTCAAACGTCGTTATGGCCTCGTCCATTTCGTGCATGAAAGCCATCTGTTTTTCCAGGAAATCGATGCGCTGGGAAAACCTTGTCAGCGCCTGCGTCAGATTATCCACCTGCGCAGACACCTTTTCTGTTTCGCCTTCGTTTTCCATGTTTTCGAAGGAAAATGCGGCATTGACCGAAGCGTCGTCATAGCGGCGGCGAAAGCCGTCGCGCTCACGTTCAGTCTCAACAACGACATCTCTTATCGCCCGCTTGATACTCAGGAAACGTGTGGCATCCGACAGACGATCTCTCTCGGGATTTCTTGTCCGGAAGCGGAATAGTGCCATCTTTCACCCCATTTCCCAAGGCGCAAACGCGCCCTCAACAATGTACCAGAGTCGTAGACAAAACTTGTTACATAATGGTTGTTTCCGGTTTCAATCCTGTCAAGCCAGATAACGAAACCCCCTGTATGTGACACAACCTTAAACCTTCCGGGAAAACGACTGCGGTTTTTGAATTTTACAAATTCCGCCGATAGTGCCAGTTTCCCGTATCGAATTTTAGGAAGCGATAGAGCTCAAATCATCTCTGGACGACCAAAAATGGAAATCCGTCCAAGAGAAAAACACAATGCTCCCATACGGACGTCACGATGAGAATTGCAAAATCCCTGCTTGTCGAGCCAGGCAAGAATTTTTGGTACGGAACGCTCGCCGTAGGCTTATCGGTCTTCGTTTTTGCCTATTCGACAAACTTTGGTTTTCTGTCCATCCTGGTTTTCTACGGGCTGTGGTTGCCTCTGATTTTGGTCGATTACCGAAAAGTCATTGGTAACTACGCACGTTTCTATTGGGTATTGCCCTTCGTCCTCTTCGCATGCATGTCGTTTTCATGGTCGGCCGCGCCCCCAGTCACCCTGCGCGCCGGCATTCAATATTTGACGACGATAATCTGCGCCTTGATCGCATCCCGCATCATAGACGCGCGGACCTTTGCCAGCGGGGTAAGCATGGGCGTCGCGCTGGTCCTGCTTTATTCGCTTGGCTTTGGCCAATACCAATACGATGCGCTGGACGGCTCCTATAGTTTCGTTGGCGCGTTCGCGTCCAAGAACCAGCTTGGCTTCTTTGCATCCCTGGGTGTCTATTTCGCCTTCGCCAGTTTCTTCGTGTTGCAAACCAGCAAAACATGGCGATGCATCGCAGTCGTGTGCGGGATTCTGTCTGCCTATTGCCTGGTGGCCTCCAGTTCGGCCACCTCGATCATCGCAACGCTTGCGATATTCACCGCAACCTTGATCGTCGGCGTTGTATTGAAATTTTCGCCGAAGCACCGCCGGTCCTTTTTTCTGGTCGGTGTTGCCGTAGCGTTGGTGCTCGTTGCCGTGGCTATCAATGCTGGCGCCATTGATCTGGTACTCGGCGCTTTCGGCAAGAATTCCACTCTCACCGGACGTACCTATCTCTGGCAGGAGGGGTTCAGAGC
>NZ_JBFUMG010000127.1:0-10380 GCF_054049495.1 Phyllobacterium sp. P5_D12
GCGATATGGCGGGCCGTGCGATCATGCAGGCTCTGGTGAAAACGGTTGAAGATACGCCATCGATCAGGGTGATGGAAGGGTATGTGGTCGAAGACCTGATGATCGAGAAAGGCGCGGTAACCGGCGTCATCGCGCGAACAGAAGCGGGGCGTGGCACGCAGGTAAAACTGGCTTCACGGGCGGTTGTGATCGCCACCGGCGGCATCGGCCATCTCTACGCCGTTACAACCAATCCTTCCGAGGCACGCGGCGAAGGTATCGGCATGGCGGCACGGGCTGGTGCAATGATGGCGGATATGGAGTTCGTACAGTTTCACCCGACGGCGCTGGACGTGAACAAAGACCCGGCACCCCTGGCGACGGAGGCACTCCGCGGTCACGGCGCTACGCTGATCAATCGCGCCGGTGAACGGTTTATGCTCAAGCTAGATCCTGATGCGGAACTTGGTCCCCGTGATGTCGTGGCGCGCGGGATTTATGCTGAAGTCATGGCTGGTCGCGGTGCCTGGCTCGACTGCACCAAGGCCGTGGGTGCCTCATTCGCCGAGGAATTTCCGACAGTCTACAAGTATTGTCGCGATGCCGGCATTGATCCTGTTGTCGACCCCATTCCTGTTATACCTGCCGCGCACTATTTCATGGGCGGTATTCTGACAGACGCCGATGGGCGCACCTCGATCGATGGGCTTTGGGCTTGCGGGGAATGCACTTCGACCGGAGCGCATGGGGCAAACCGGCTGGCATCCAATTCCCTGCTTGAAGCCGTCGTGTTTTCTGCGCGCATTGCCGCCAAGATCGGCAAGGGTGACGCGCAATATACGGAAGATTGGTCGAAGGGCTCGGTAGACCGGGACGATCTTGCCGCCGAAGCGGATACGGCAGCGATGACCACACTCCGCAAGACGATGAGCGCCAGTTTTGGTGTTGTTCGTGACCGCAAAGGCATGCTTCAAGGGTTGAAGGCGATTCTTGAGCTGGACAAAGCTAATCGTGATCCTGCCTTTCGGAATGTATTGGCGACGGCAAAGCTGGTCGCCGTCAGTGCGCTGCGACGTGAGGAAAGCCGCGGCGGCCATTTCCGCACCGACTTTCCAGAGAAACGTGCTGAGTGGCAGCACAGGACATTTCTGACACTGTCCGAYGCCGAAGCTTCTGTGAGTGAAATGATGGAGTTGGCCTGATGGCTGAAGACATGCACAAAGCCTTTCCGCCATCTCTTCCGCAATTGTTGATCGAGGATGCTGTACGTGCTGCCCTGCTCGAAGATCTCGGGCGGGCTGGGGATATCACGACCAACGCGACCCTGCCCGAGGATGCCGTAGCCAGCGCAGTGCTTTCCAGCCGCGCGGCCGGTACGATCTGCGGCATGGATTTTGCCCGCACCGCCTTTGCGTTGATGGACCCGAAGCTGAAATTCACTACGCTCGTCGGGGATGGTGTAAGGGTCGAGCCGGGTGACGACATTGCGCGCATCGAAGGGAAAGCCCGTGCCATCCTCTCGGCCGAACGCGTCGCGCTCAACTTCCTCATGCATCTGAGTGGCATCGCAAGCTATACCGCAAAATTCGCCGATTTGATTGCCCACACCAATGCCAGGGTCTGCGACACACGCAAGACCATTCCCGGCATGCGTGCCTTTGCCAAATATGCGGTGAAATGCGGTGGCGGCTCCAATCATCGTTTCGGCCTCGACGATGCGATATTGATCAAGGACAACCACATCGCAGTCGCAGGTGGTGTCGCAAAGGCCATTCTCGCCGCACGCGCCTATGCCGGACATCTCGTCAAGATCGAGGTGGAAGTCGACGGCCTCAAGCAGTTTGAAGAGGCGCTCTCCGTTCGTGCCGATGTGATTCTTCTTGATAATATGACGCCGGAACTGCTTGAAAAGGCGGTGAAAATCAATGGCGGCCGAGCGAAACTGGAAGCATCTGGCAATATAGCGTTTGACACGATCAAGGCGATTGCAGAAACCGGTGTCGATTATATCTCGACATCGAAAATCACCATGGCAGCGCCGACGCTGGATATTGGACTGGACATCGAAATCAAATGAAGGTCATCGCCACTATTGCAGAACTGCGCGCTGCCCTGAAAGCTGACCGCCTCAAAGGCAAATCCATCGGTCTCGTACCGACCATGGGCTATTTGCACATTGGGCATCTGACACTGGTCCACCATTCGAAAAATGTCTGCGACGTCACTGTTGTTTCGATCTTCGTCAACCCGACGCAGTTTGGACCGAACGAGGACCTGTCCTCCTATCCGCGCGACATGGCGGGCGACCTTTCCAAGCTCGAGGCGGAGGGCGTCGACTACGTGTTTACGCCAGACGTTGCGGAAATCTATCGGCTGGGCGCCCATACCATCGTTGATAACCCGGTGCTGTCCCGGATACTGATTGGCAAGATCAGGCCCKGGCATTTTCGCGGCGTAACAACCGTCGTCACCAAACTATTTAATATCGTTCAGCCGGATCATGCGTTTTTCGGCGAGAAGGACTATCAGCAATTGACGATCGTCCGCCGCATGGTGACCGATCTCGACATGCCAATCGAGATAACCGGAGTGGCCACCGTGCGCGAAGACGACGGTCTTGCATGTTCGTCACGCAATGCCATGTTGACCGCGGCCGACCGCAAGGCTGCGGTCGTCCTGGCGAAATCGCTGATGCGGGCGGAAGAACTGGTCGGACAAGGCCAGCGCTCCGTGTCGGCAATCCGCAATGCGGTTCGCGCAATACTGGCAATCGAGAAGCGCGGCGAGATCGAATCTGTCGACATCCGCGATGCCCGGACACTTGATCCGGTTTCGGGCAAATTCAAACAGCCAGTCGTCATTTTGTTGACAGTCCGCTTCGGCAAGGTGCGTCTGATCGACCAGCGCGTTATAGGCTGAACGGGGAAGTGGGAGGGAGGAGCTATGAGTCAGGAAATCGTCACTCGCCGGGTCACCGCACCGGAAATACGGGTCCGCAAGGGCGGCGAGCCGATCGTTGCGTTGACCTCCTACCACGCCAACACCGCGCGCATTGTCGACCAGCACGCTGATATTCTCCTCGTTGGCGACAGTCTCGCCATGGTTCTTTACGCCATGGAATCAACGCTCGGCGTGTCGCTCGATCTCATGATCGCCCATGGCCGTGCCGTGGTGCGTGGCTCAAAGCGGGCGATGGTCGTGGTCGATATGCCGTTTGGCTCTTACGAGGAGAGCCCCGAGATTGCGTTCCGCAATGCCGCTCGCGTCATGCAGGAGACCGGTTGCGGTGCCGTCAAGCTGGAAGGTGGCGTGCGCATGGGTGACACCATCCGCTTCCTGATCGAGCGCGGCATACCGGTGATGGCGCATATCGGGCTGACGCCGCAATCCGTCAACACGCTCGGTGGTTTCAAGACACAAGGCCGCGACACGGCACTATGGCCGCTGATCAAGGCTGATGCAAAGGCGGTCAGCGACGCTGGAGCCTTTTCCGTAGTGCTTGAGGGAATTGTGGAACCGCTTGCGGCTGAGATTTCGCGCGAGATCGCTATCCCCACGATTGGAATCGGCGGGTCACTCGAATGCGACGGTCAGATTCTCGTGCTTGAGGACATGCTTGGCTACAATCCGAAGCCGCCCAAATTCGTCAAGGTCTACGGTGCTGTCGGCACGGCAATCGACGAAGCTGTCAAAGCCTACGCGGATGACGTCCGTTCGCGAAAATTCCCAGGCGATGAAAACGTCTATCTGCTGAAATAGATACTAGCTGTGCGGTTTTCGCTCTGTATCAGCGCCTTGCCAGTATTCCATCGTGGCGGCTTTATCGTAGCCTTCACTCAGTAATCGCACACCAACGCGTCCCGTTTCGGGATAGACCACGACTTCGTTCGGGTTTTTCTCTCCGATCATGATGAAGCGGCAGGCCGCGTCGCTGTGGTTATAAAACGAATGTCCGACTTTCTGGCCGGCCGGAAAGCAGACGTGATCCCCTGCCTTCATCCGATATGTCTTGTCGCCGAGCCGCAGTGTCATCTCACCTTCGAGGATGAACGCCTGCTCCTCCTCGAGCATGTGATAATGGTTCATGTTGGATTCCTTGCCCGGCGCGAGTTCTTCCAGGGCAACACCAATGTGGTTCGCACCGCCGAATCCGGAAAGATAGCGAAATCGGGTGCCATAGCGTGTACCTTTCGACCATTCCTCCAACGGAACATTTTCCGATGAGAATGGTTCGGAGATGCCTTCGGCATTGATTGATGTCGGCTTGTCGTTCATCCCTTCCTCCTATCCCCTGCCACCAACGCGCAATCCCGCCACACTGCGCTCTTCGAGCACATTGTGCCGGAACCGATAAAGCGCTGCCGGTCTGCCTCGCGCCTGCGTTTGTTCTGCACCAGTTGGCTCGACCAGCTCCGTTGTCTCAACCAGCCTGCGGAAATTCTGCTTGTGCAGGTGGCGGCCAGAAATCGCCTCCACAGTCTCCTGCAGTGCAGTCAAGGTAAAGGTGGGGGGCATTAACTCGAATACCACAGGCCTGTATTTCAGCTTGGCGCGCAGCCGCGAAATTGCGGTCGCAAGAATACGCCGGTGGTCAAAACTCATCGGAAGTCCCAGGACACGCGAAAGATGTGTGCCTTCCGCCCGCCCATCCCGCGCAGCCTCCTCGATCAGTCCCGCTTCATACAGGAGTTCATAGCGTTCAAGCACACGCTCTTCGTCCCACATAATTCCATCGTCTCCGAACGCGAGCCGGAAACGGCTTAGCCGCGCGGGAAGCCCACTTTTCTCGGCCCAGGCATGCAGAGCGGGGCGGATTGTTTCGTCGATCATGGCGGGCTTGCCGACGCGCCAATCTTCCCAAGGCAAGAACGAGTACCAGCTGCGCCAGCGCGCACCGGATTTGCGAAGCGAATCTCCCTCATCGGTTATGCGCGTGAGCGCTAGATAACCGACTGAAACGATGTGCAGGTCGCGATCTTCAGCGGTTTTGTGGCGGCCACGATCACCGAAAGTGTAGAGCTGTTCAACATACCCAAGGCGTAAAGGGGTCTGCTCCGCCACCCACTCACGCAGTCCGGTCTCGAAGGTTCGATGCAACAGCGGGTTGAACGGGCCGAAGGGCAGCTCGTCGCGCTCGTTGTCATCGCTGGAAGGTGTGGTCAAGATCAGCGGATCATTATTGGCGACGGCGACAATGGCGGCGCTCAGATTGATCTCGACAGCATTGGGCGTACCAGTCACGTCTACACCGTTAGCGGAAGGACGAACGGCGTGCCCTCGAAGGCCTCTTCACCGCGACCGATCGCTTTGATTGCATCTACCATTCTGCCCTTGCGAACGAGGATATCGTCGGCGAGCGCTACAAGCCTGCCATTGGGTGTGGCAGAGGGTGCATTCTGGCGCAATTTCTGCGCCAAGAGCACTTCATCAAGCTCCGGATTAAGGGCAATCGCGGTGATATAGGCGGCAGCGGTCGAGCGTGAGATACCGGCGTAGCAGTGGATGAGCAAGGGTGCCTGGCGGTCCCAAAGTCGGCCAAACGCGATCAGCTGGGTGATGTGTTCAGACACGGGGTGAGTCATGCCTTCCGCAGGCTCGAGAATATCGTTGAATCCAAGAAACAGGTGACGCGTCTCTAGAATCTCTACGGGGCGAGGCACGACCGTATCGGCATTGATCAGCGTGATCATATCCCGTGCACCGAAACGAGTTGCAGACTCAGCGAGACGCGACAAGGGAGAGACAACGATATGCGGCATGTTCYTATCCCCGGCTCTGTGCCCGTAACTCATTAAGTATAGCAAAACGCAGCAGAAAAGCATTTTGTGCATTCTCGGTCGCGAGTGCCGTCAAGTCGAGACCTTCTGGATTAATTCCGCGGGGACGCCCGAAAAACTGCACCGCTTCTTTCTCCGCAAACCCTGCAAGGCGGGTCGCCTCATAATAGGCGGCAATCGCATCCGCCCGCTTGATGAGGGTACGTAAACTTTGGTGAACGACGGGCGCAAGTGAAAAGCGCAGATGAATAGCGTGTTGCAGCCTCAATTCGACGCTTTTGTAATCTCCACCGACAACGGCTTTGAATGGCGAAATCATGTCACCGATCACATATTCCGGTGCGTCATGCAGGAGAGTTGCAAGGCGCTGTTCCGTCGTCGCCTCGGGGGCGATCTTCCCGAAGATATCTTCAACCAGCAGCGAATGCTGCGCCACCGAGAATGCGTGCTCGCCAACGGTCTGGCCATTCCAGCGTGCGACACGCGACAGCCCCTGGGCAATGTCCTCGATTTCAATATCGAGCGGCGAGGGGTCGAGCAAATCCAGTCGCCGCCCTGAGAGCATGCGCTGCCAGGCGCGAAATTCTGTTTTCTTCAAATTGCTCGGTTGCGGCTTTGCCGGTCGCAGCATCCTATTCCCCAATCAGGCCTCTTGCTTCGCCTCGGGAAATGTAAACCGGTGTTCGGAGGGAATGGCAAGGTGGATCGGAATATCTCCTGCCAGAATGGCCTTGCCGCTATCCAATGCATCTTTTACGCGGTCGATCCGGACGAGGCCAAGGCCAGATGATCCTGCAACGCTGCCGAGGGTGCCAATCTCGCGTTCGTTGGCAGTTATGGATGTACCGGTAGCCGGCAGGTCCGAGGCTCCCGTCACAATCAGGATACGTTTTCGCGCGGTTCCACGATGTTGCATGCGCGAGACAACTTCCTGACCGACAAAACAGCCCTTTCTGAAAGAAACGCCGCCAGTCTGGTCCAGATTAACATCATGGGGAAAAGCATCGCCGAGCGCATAATCCGTTGGCGCTTCCGCTACACCGTGGACGATACGCAGCGCGGTCCACGCAGTTTCATCCTGGTCCGTAAACGAAACTCCGCCGTAGTGCCGTGTGACATTCAACGCTTGGGGGAAACGCCGGTCATGCACTGTTGAATCGGTTTCGAAAGCGCCGGACTCATTTTCCCAGGAAGCCTGGACAAGTGACTCTGAATCCACAGATATTTGCACTTTGGCACGCAGTTTATAGAGCGTCAGCCTCTTCAACAAATCATCTGCAGAGGTCTGCAATGTATCAAGCCGCAGGCCACCGGCGTTCCGTGAAACGAGAAACTCGAACAGGATCTTGCCTTGTGGATTGAGCAAAGCGCCTGGTTTCAAATCCCCCGCGTCCAGCGTGTCGAGATCGGTGGTGATGAGATTTTGCAGGAAATCTTCGGCATCCTCGCCCGTAACGTTCAGGATTGCTCTTCCACTTAAACTTAGCCGCGGCATTCGATCACCCTTGCCTTTCCTGTCCCTGTTACGTAATCCGCAAGGGACGCGTTCGCAAGGCTGGAGTGGAAAGCAAATGGCTCAGACGTTCGACACGATTTTCAGAAGCGGGATTGTCGTCAACCAGGACGGTGTTGGTTTGCGCGATGTTGGCATCGTCAACGGCCGCATTGCTGCCATCGGCAATCTTGGTAGCGCTTCAGCCGCCGAGATCATTGACGCCACCGGCTTGCATATCCTTCCGGGTGTCGTCGACAGCCAGGTGCATTTTCGTGAACCGGGCCTCGAGCACAAGGAAGATCTGGAGAGTGGTTCGCGCTCCGCCGTACTTGGCGGGGTCACAGCAGTCTTTGAAATGCCGAATACCAGGCCGCTGACCACCTCCGCCGAGACGCTGGAAGATAAAGTTCGGCGTGGCCACCATCGCATGCACTGCGACTTTGCATTCTGGGTTGGTGGCACGCGCGACAATGCAGCTGATGTCGCCGAGCTCGAACGTTTGCCCGGCGCTGCAGGCATCAAGGTATTCATGGGTTCATCCACGGGCGATCTCCTCGTGGAGGACGATGACGGGGTGCGTTCTATCCTGAAAAACACCCGCCGCCGTGCAGCTTTCCATTCCGAGGACGAATTTCGTTTGCGCGAACGCGAAGGTTTGCGCGTTCCGGGCGATCCGTCTTCACACCCAATCTGGCGCGACGAAATCGCGGCGCTGCAATGTACCCAGCGTCTCGTCCGCATCGCCCGCGAAACCGGCGCCCGCATCCATGTTCTACACATTTCAACTGCGGAGGAGATCGATTTCCTCGGCGATCACAAGGACGTAGCGAGTTGCGAGGCAACGCCGCATCATTTGACCCTTGATGCCAGCCAATACGCGACGCTTGGAACCTTGCTGCAGATGAACCCGCCGGTCCGCGACGCGCGGCATCGCGATGGCGTCTGGAAGGGCATCGGGCAGGGGATTGTCGACGTGCTCGGGTCCGACCATGCGCCGCACACGCTCGAAGAAAAATCAAAGCCCTATCCGGCCTCACCATCCGGCATGACGGGTGTGCAGACGCTGGTGCCGATAATGCTCGACCACGTCAACGCTGGCCGTATGTCGATCGAGCGTTTTGTTGATCTGAGCTCGCATGGCCCCAACCGCTTGTTTGGCATGGCTCGCAAGGGACGTATTGCGGTCGGCTACGATGCCGATTTAACCATCGTGGATATGAAACGGCGGGAAACCATCACCAACGCGCAGGTTAGGTCAAAGGCTGGCTGGACGCCTTATGACGGCAAGACGGTAACCGGCTGGCCGGTCGGCACGATCATCCGCGGTCATAAGGTCATGTGGGAAGGCGAGATCGTGACACCAAGCCGAGGCGAGCCGGTGTTGTTCGGCGAGGCGCTTCAGGGCAAGTAAATCTGAGCCTTCATAAAGGTAACGGCTGAACCGGTAAGCAGCACGCGGTCACCCTCGAGCTCACAAAGCAGATGTCCGCCGCGCTTCGAGCGCTGAAACGCCGAAAGCCTGGGTTTACCCAGTTCTTCTGCCCAATAGGGCACAAGCGTGGCATGGATTGACCCAGTCACCGGATCTTCCGGAATGCCGGCATGCGGAACAAAATAACGCGAAACAAAATCGTGTTCGTCGCCCCTTGCCGCAATCACGAACCCAAATGGATCGAGTTGGGTGATCCTCGGTAAATCCGGGACGAAATCGAGAACCGCCTGCTCATTCTTCAACACAACAAAAACGTTTTAGAAGTTCTGGAATGCCGATACATGGTTGCCTCCAGTGATTTCGTTGAGCAGTGGCAGAATTTCGCCAATCGGTTCTGGCGGAAAGCTTGGGAAATCAAGCTGGTATGCTGAGTTCTTCCTATTGACACGCAAAGCGCCGACCCTGGTCTCAAATACCAGTTCGCCCTCCACGCCCAACTCGTTTGCAAGCACATGCGCCGTCGCGAGCGTCGCATGTCCGCAGAAGTCGGCCTCGTGTACTGGCGTGAACCAGCGCAGATCCCAGCTCCTCGCATCGGGCTTCACAAAGGCCGTCTCGGCCAAATTGTTCTCGCTGGCAATCGCCTGCATTGTCTCTACTGGCAACCAATCATCGAGGACAAGCACTGCGGCAGGATTGCCGCTAAAGAGTTCGGTGGTAAATGCGTCTACCTGATACATCGTCAATGATTGCATAGATAAGATCCTTGGAGGGCGATGGTCGCCACGCTAACCAACGCCAGCCAAGGGTCAATGCGCAAAGTCGAGATGACGAAGTTTTTCAGGATTCCGCACGACGTAGATAGCCTTGATCTTGCCGTCCTCAATTTCAAGCGCAGTGGTTTGCGGAATCCCGTCACTTTCCGCTGTCACAAAGCCGGGCAGGCCATCGATGAGTCCTTCGTGCACCAATGGCGGTAAACTATAGGCTGCCCGGCGCGAAACGTCTCCGAAGAATAGGCAGACATTTGCCATTGAATGGATCGGATCGATTGCAGCGAAGCGAATTCCGCCGCCATCGGCGTAGAGCACGACATCGTCCGCCAATAGAGACTGCAGGGTCTGCATGTCGCCACTGCGGGATGCTTTGAAAAAGGCGGCGGCGATATTCTTGCCTTGCTCATCCGAAACCGGGAAGCGCGGTTTTGCTTTCTGGACGTGGCTGCGGGCGCGGCTCGCGAGTTGTCTGCATGTTGCTGGATCTCGACTGATCGCCTCGGAAATCTGATTGAAATCTTGGCCGAACACGTCATGTAGAAGAAACGCTGCGCGTTCCAACGGCGACAATCGTTCCAGCGCCATCATCAGCGTCAGGGTAATATCGCTATCGGACTCATCTTCACTAGGGTCGAAAATGGGCTCTGGCAGCCAGTTCCCGACATAGGTCTCCCTTCGAACGCGCGCAGATTTGAGATGGTCGAGGCAAAGCCGCGTTATGGTGCGCACGAGGAAGGCCTCCTCACTGCGGACATCAGACCGGTCAGCCTGATGCCAGCGAATGAAGCCCTCCTGGACGATATCCTCCGCCTCCGCGACTGACCCGAGCATACGGTAGGCAATGCGGGTCAGACGCGGTCTGAGGCGATTGAACGTCTCGGCGCTATTGTCAGGCTGCGGCACTGTTTTTTTCCACCGGAT
>NZ_JBFUMG010000128.1:0-10378 GCF_054049495.1 Phyllobacterium sp. P5_D12
CACGCTTTCAGTTGCCGACAAAAAGTGCTGACGCGGCGGAACGGTTGCTGCTCCGCAGGCTACCTGGCGCTGAACCTGGGCAACCCTCAGAGCAAGTGCTTCAAGCCGTGGCTGCGGCAAAGCGCTATTTCGAGGGCGAAGAGATTGATTTTTTCGACTTCAAGCTCGATTTGGGCGAGCAGGACGGATTTTTCGAGCAAATCTATGCTGCGGCACGGCAGTTGGGTTGGGGTCATACGACGACCTATGGTGCCTTGGCCAAGCAACTTGGCGCAGGACCGGAAGCTGCGCGTGATGTTGGTCAGGCCATGGCCAAGAACCCGGTGCCGTTGATTATTCCCTGCCATCGCGTATTGGCGGCCGGTGGCAAAGTCGGTGGTTTTTCCGCGCCCGGAGGCTCCGTCGCCAAGGCCCGCATGCTCGAGCTGGAGGGTGTTCGTTTCGAAACACCGCAACCAGCGCAGAAATCGTTTGGGTTCTAAGTAATCGGAGCCAGGCAGTCCGCGGGCGCCCCTGGCCGATCAATAGTCGATGATGCCTTCCAGCGCGTAATGTTTGACCGTCTTGCGGTTGGCGATGAGTTCTTCGACCGTGGGTCTGCCGGTCATTGCCCGGGAAATTGCGAGCTTTGTCGCTTCGTAGTTGGTACGGTAAAGATCCTTGTGGTCGAGATTTTCGTCGTCGACGCAGCGGGGATCGAGCCAGACGGTAATGATCATGCAGAGGTCATCGGCTTGATCGCGGGGGAGAATGTCTTCGATGAGACAATCGACGATCGCATCGCCCATCGCCGCCTGTACGACCCCGCCAAGCAGTTCCGCATATGCCATGTTCTTGATTGTGACCTTGGTGGTCATCATCGTGGCAGGACGCACTGCCTGGTTGAGATCCCGCACCACGAACATACGTGTGTGACCCTTGACCTGTCCCATCATCGACGCAAACGCCTGTCCGACCGGACCCCTGACCGAGCCGATGACAACCTCGGGCATGGCGTCGGTCACCTGACCCTCCGCAGCCAAAACCGTTGCTTCACCCGTACGAAACCAAATATCAGTCATGTGCTTCCCTCTCGATTGCAGGCAGAACCTATCGGCATCGCCCATGCCGGTCCAGCGGACGAAAAGTCGCTCTTCGCGCCACGACAATACTGCGTGTGAATTGGATCAAACCACAGCCTCATTTCGAATCCACATATTGCCCCCTTGAGTTCGCGGCGCGATTCGAATAGGAATGACACATCAGGCCGGGCCCCTCTGGCAGTTCTTGGAACTGCGATGTCGGACTGAGTGTTCAACTGGATGGCCTGGTTTCCTGGAATACAATCGACCGTAATTTTTTCACAGTTCAGTCCGCATTCCAAACGAAAGTGCAGATTGCCGTTGCTTTGTGATTTCGGATATTTCATGGAATTTGGGCGCCCCCAATTATGGAAAACGGGTACCACATGAGCGAACTTCTCAGTGCCAGCGCACTTTCAGCCCTACTCCAGGTCATCATGATGGATCTGGTCCTGGCTGGCGACAATGCAATCGTCATCGGCCTGGCCGCCGCTGGCCTGCCAAAGGATCAGCGCGCCAAAGCCATTCTTCTCGGTATTATCGCAGCCACGGTGCTGCGCATCATTTTTGCGATCGCCACCACCCAACTGCTGCAGATCATTGGTCTGTTGCTTGCGGGCGGTATCCTCCTGCTTTGGGTTTGCTGGAAAATGTGGCGGGAGCTTCGCACCAGCCATGCTGAAGAGACCGAAGCCAATGAGGCGCTTTTACGGGGGGATATCGATGGTGATGGGCAAATTGCTGCGGGTGCTCCGCGCAAGACTTTCGCGCAAGCTGCATGGCAGATCGTCATCGCGGATGTTTCGATGTCGCTCGACAATGTGCTGGCTGTAGCCGGCGCTGCGCGTGATCATATTGAAATACTTGTCTTTGGCTTGATCCTGTCGATCGCCCTTATGGGTATTGCCGCGAGCTTCATTGCGCGCTTGCTTCAGCGTCACCGCTGGATCGCCTATGTTGGTCTTCTGATCATTCTCTACGTGTCGCTGGAAATGATTTATCGCGGAGCCAATGAGGTCTTCGCATACGCGAGCGTCTGATTGATTTGCCGGCGGGGCATTGCGCCGCCGGCAATTCGACTATCGGATTGCGGCCCCTTGTTGCCGACCCTGCTAAAGCCTAGGTTTCAAGGATGCGGGTCCGGTATCGTCTGAACAATGCAACACTATAAGAAGCCGTGGAGGGGATGGGGCGCACTGGCGTCTGTTGCCCTGCATCTGTCGGTGGCATTTCTGTTGCTGTTCCGCTTGACCGAGGCGCTGCCAAAGCCACCGGAAGAAGCTATCAAGGTAGAGGTCGTGCCTCCGGCGCCGCCCAAGCCGCCGGAGAAGACGCAAAACAAGCCAGCCGAGAGCAAGCCACAACCGGCGGCACCACTATCTCCGCCGCCGCCACAGACGTTCGAGTCCGCCCTGGCCAAAACCGACGAGAAGGTGATCGAACCGCAGCTGCCTCCCGAAGAGCAAGAGGCGCCTCAAAGTGCCGATTCAACACCGCAGGATGCGTCTCCGGCAAAGCCAGAGACGGAGACGGAACCGCCCGCAGAAACGGCGCCGTCCGCCACCAAGCCTGACTTGCCAAAGCTTGATCTTCCCGTGACGGACAGAGGCGACGTACCACGCAAGGACGAAGCTCCGACGGCGCAACAGGTAGCGGATGCAAAAGCACTCGCGCAAAGTGAGAAGGCACCTGCACCGAAGAAGCCGGCGGAGGCGAAAAGCGGCAAGCAGAAGCCACTCAAACTTACCCGAGCGAAGAAACTGTTTTCACCCGACGCATTGTCCGATCCGAGGGTGAGACAGGCCATAGGCAACCTCCCGATAAACCGGAGGATCACGCAGTTGTGCGGTATTGAAGCAATGGAACAGGTCCGCAACCAAAGGCCTGATGCCGACTTGCTGGCATATAGCCCGTCCGGCCGAACCATCGCGAGCGGTACATTGAGTTCCCGGGAGGGGGCATTTCGAAACAGGTCCAACTGGTACAATCTGGACTTCAAATGCCAGGTCGATGCGGCAGCGATGGAAGTCGTTTCCTTCAGTTTCGGGATAGGCAACCCGGTACCAAGAAACGATTGGCCAGCGCGCAAGCTGCCAGTAGACTAGGTCCCGGCGGCTGTGGCGTGAGGCGACTTGGGACCTCACGCAGAAATGCGGATTGAAAGCAATCCAGCCCGATCACGGACCTTTGCGGTTATCGCTGAATGAAGCCGATTGGATCCCCTTTCCGCTGGTGTGATTGCGGATGCCAGCCGCACCAGTTCGTCGGAGGCGATCAGATCAGTTGAATATGCTCTCGTCATCTGCTCGAGGCGGCTTGCAGTATTTACCGTATCGCCGAACACACTCATTCGTCGTTCAGACAAACCGGGGATCTCACCCAGAACAACTGGTCCCGCATGAAGGCCCACACCAATATTCAAACCCGGTCTATGGGAACGATCTTCGCGGTTCCAGGCCTCCACTGACTCAAGCATTGCAAACCCGCATCGGAGCGCTTTCGACGCTACAGCGGACGGTGTGCCGCACCACGCCGCCATGACCTCGTCGCCGGTGTTCGTGATCACAGTCGCCCGGGCTGCCAGTTCAGACATCCAGAGCAAACAGGAGTTGACCATGCGAGAGCTTGATGGTGTTCCCGAATATGTCCACGACCGGATTGAGAGGACGAACAATCTCGGGCATAAATATTTGGTCAGTCTCGGGCTTTGCGCCGTCCTGATTGCAACGATACAAGGAGGTGGCAATTCCGATTTGTTTGCAGGATCCGTATCAGCTTCACGTCACGCGGTCACCGAAACATCATTGCAGCTAACGGACGCCACGATGTGCCGCACCGAAAACCACAAACGGCACCCGCTGAAGCATGAAATCGATGCATAAAGCGTAGAACGGACCAACACATCTCTTAAGTATGCCAGTCGGAAGTTTGCGAGGATAGCACGTCGGTGCCCGCATCAACACCCAGGTCGTCGAGAGAATAGGCCCTGATGTAGTCGATTTTCATTTCAGAACCATCTGCCAGGCYGTCCGTTGGCGTGCCTGCTATGCCGCCGACGGCGAGGTTGACGAGCATGTACATCGGGTCATGCATGTCCGACGGGGTATCCGCATGAGCGACGGCAACATCATCAAAATACCAGACGACCTCATCTTCCTGCCATAACACGCCGTAGCTGTGAAATCCGTCGGTATCGCCGACATGCACGGCGGCTGTCTCCGAGGTCTGTTGCCCAGTCTCGTTCGAATGGACGGTGACGTTGACGGTGTTCGGATCCTGTCCGGTCATTTCCACGACGTCGAGTTCAGGAGGCCAGGAACCGTCTTCGGGAAGCAGCCAGAAAGCAGGCCATGCACCCGCATCGTCCGGCATGTCAGCGCGAATTTCGAAATAGCCGTAGGTCTGGGCAAAGGAGGGATGAGTCGTCAGCATGCCAGATGTATAATCGTAATCTTCGACTTCGGATTTGATCTCGTCCGGCGTCTGTTCCGCGGTGATAGTCAAGACACCATCGTTCACGGAAAATGGATTGACCGAGGCAGTAGGCTGGTAGGCAGGATTGACATACCATTGAAGCTCACCATTGCCTGACAAGGTCCCTCCCTTCTCGGGCGCCCACCAATATTTCGCCTCCCATGTACCGGTATCCCCGTCACGAAGCTGGAGCGAATTGAAATCGTCGGAAAAGGTGCGGGTCAAAGTGGAGCGGTCAAGGCTCAGTTCGAACTGATCCGCCCGGAGTTCGTCCGCTGTCGTATCATTAAAAACCAGACTTTCACCTGTTCCGAGAGAGAGCCTGAGATCGGCCCCTTCCTGGGTAAGATTACTGCGAACTTGCTCGAAAGAGGTCAGCCCGTAACCATCCAGGCGCACCACATCGTCGAAGCCGAAATCGGTGAGGAGATCGCTCCCGTTGCCCCTCGTTATGATGAAAGTATCGGCACCGCCGGCGCCGGTCAGAACGTCGTTTCCATCGCCGCCATCGATGGTCTGACTGCCGGAACCACCTGTAATGATGTTATCGGCATTGTTGCCAAAGGCGTAACGCCCATCGCCTGTGACGGTCAGGTTTTCGAAATTTTCCCGTAGGGTGGAACTCATCCATGTATTTACGGTATCAACGCCTTGATCCGCTGCCTCATAGACGCGATTGATGCTTGAATAGCGATAGTAGATGTCGTCGCCCATCCCGCCGCGCATGGTGACGTCGACTGCGCTGTCTCCCCATAGGGAATCATTGCCGTTCGTCCCATGAAGTTCGGAACCGGATCCGGTTGCGGAAAACCATGCCGTCGAGCTTCCGCTATAATACAACGGTACACCCACGGCGTTCAGGACAGTTCTGCTCATCGAATTCTCTCCAACTTGCGTATCCGGTCTGCTCATCGGATGCGGACTGTCCTCCCACGACGAAACGTAACATTCAGATTTCTAACGGTCCACCGCCTTGCAAAGGAATAATATTCTAAAACGCTGCCGCCACAGTCTCTCTTAGAAAGTCATAAGTTGGCTAATCACCTTTGCGAACCTAGTATTTCGATAAGCTCCCCAAGGTCCTTCATATCGCCGGTAGTGCAGTCAACGAGCGGTGCGCGGACTGGCCCGGCGGAACGACCGACGATCGTTGCGCCTGCCTTGACGATACCTACCGCATAGCCGGGAACACGGTTGCGAATGGCGATATAAGGCAGGAAGAATTCGTTCAACAGCCTTGCCGTCGTGCCGTGGTCATTTTCGGAGACGGCTCTGTAAAAGGTGAGGGCGGTACGAGGAATGAAGTTAAACACGGCGGATGAATAGACAGCGACGCCCATCGCCTTATAGGCCTCCGCATACACTTCTGCCGTTGGCAAGCCACCAAGGTAAGCGAAGCGATCGCCGAGCCGGCGGCGAATTGAAACCATATTCTCGATTTCACCAACGCCGTCCTTGAACCCGATCAGGTTCGGACATTTATCGGCGAGGCGTTCCAGTGCATCGGCGTTCAGCTTGCAGACATTTCGATTGTAAACGATAACGCCAAGGCTCGTTTCAGCGCAGACAGCTTCGACGTGACGGCAGATTCCTTCAACGCTTGTCTCCGTGAGATAGTGGGGGAGGAGAAGCAGACCGGCAGCACCATTCTTCTCGGCATTGCGCGCCATCTCCGCGGCAATACGCGTCCCATAGGCGGCTGCCGCCAGGATCGGCACCTCCTTGCCGCAAGCCCCTACTGCGGTGCGCACGACATTCTCATGCTCGACTGGTGTCAGTGAGAAACCTTCGCCAGTGCCCCCGCCGACAAACAGCGCCGACGCGCCGTAGGGAGCAAGCCACTCCAGGCGTTTCGCATAATCCACCGGGGCGAAATCGCCGTTCTCGTTGAAATCTGTCACCGGGAAAGACAGGAGACCGGAGCTTATCGTTTGCTTGAGTGTCTGTGGATGCATGGGAGCCTCGTATGAAATCGGATTAACCCACGACTAGCATCATGTATGTCATCATACAACTGAATTAATCAAACATGCGGCAAACGAGAGTTTAGTCCGAATTGTTGTTTGCCTGCGGCGTGTTGTTTCGCAAGCGATCACGGCTGCTCCCGAGATGAAGGCGCATGGCAGCGCGGGCACCTTCGACATCCTGCATTTTTATGGATTGGTAAATCTGGTTGTGCTCGCGGTTAACTCGTTCCAGATATTCACGCTGGGGAAGGCCGCCGATCTTGTGGGTCTGCAAGCGTGTCCTGGGAATCAAGACTTCACCCAAGTAGTTGAACATGCTAAGGAAATGGCGGTTCTTTGTCGCGGCAGCGATCGCGCGGTGAAACTCGAGATCCGCCTGAATAGAGCTTTCGCCCCGTTCGATCGCCTCATTCATCATGTCCAGCGCGTGCTTGATTCTGGCAAGTTCGCTCTCGTCCCGCCGTACTGCCGCGAGCGCTGCAGCTTCAAGTTCAATGCTGATTCGCAGCTCCATGACGCTGAGGATTTCTTCGATGATTTCGAGATTGTCCTCCTCGATTCGGAAGGGAGCGGAGGGGATATCTTTTAGAACAAAAGCGCCAATACCCTGTTGTGTATGAACCAGCCCTTTTGCCTTTAGATTGGCAATTGCCTCTCGTACGACAGTTCGGCTTACATTGAACTCGCCGATCATATCCTGTTCCGTTGGCAGCCGCTCCCCCCGCTTGTATTGCCCCGACGTTATACGGTCTGCAACGGCCTTAACCAGTTGACCTGTAAGCGTTTCTCGTTTGCCAATGCTCGACATAATATCCTTTCGCATCCAATTCAGATCAGCGTAAGCCCGCGTTTAAGCGCGGAATGAAAAGTAGGATATCATATATTTTGCTGCGGAAAACTGTTATTCCCAGGAATCGATTTTTGAATTTGTTTCCTACTGAATCGGATGATTTCCGCTTTAGGTGCGTGGTTTCGAACAAATTTGCCCTTGCTTGCGACAAGGATCAATACTACGATGTCATACAACATAAGAATAAATTGGCTCGTAGGGAGGAAATCTATGACGCATTTTCGTGCTTTTCTAGCGGGGACGACAGCCATCGTTGCTGCCTTGACAATGAATGTGGCCGAGGCAAAGACACCGCAGGACCAGCTGGTCATCGGCATGAATATGGTGAATCTCACCAGTCTTGATCCGCACAACGTCAATTCCTACGAATCCTATCATGTTATCGCCAATCTCTATGACACGCTGGTACGCACCGATCCGCAGACGCCTGGCAAGGTACTGCCCATGCTGGCAAAATCCTGGAACGTATTGCAGGACGGCACAATCGAATTCACATTGGATGACAAGGCGACTTTCCAGAGTGGTCGCAAGATCACAGCTGCAGATGTTGCTTATTCCTTACAACGTGCTGTCAAGCTTGGCCTGCTCGCCAAGGCCTACTATGCAAATTGGGGCTATACGGCCGACAATGTAGATCAGAAATTCCACGCGAAGGACGACAATACCTTTGTCATGGAAGTTGCTACCCCCGTTGCGCCCTCGCTCAAGCTTAACGCGCTCACCCGCGCCTATGGTGTGGTTCTCGACAAGGAAGTGCTCGCCAAGCACGAGAAAGATGGCGATATGGGCAGAGGCTGGCTCGCATCGAATGCTGCGGGGTCCGGTCCGTTCACCCTCAATCGCTGGAACCCCAATGACATTGTCGTGCTCAATCGCTTCGACGATTACTGGGGCGGCGAACCGAAGATGAAACGCGTACTTGTGCGCCATCTTCCGGAATCGCAGACAGAACGTCTTCAGCTGGAGAAGGGCGATCTTGATGTCGGCTTCCAGCTCGTCTCTGCCGACATCGATGGCCTCGCCAAAAATCCCGACATCGTCATTGACCGGCTTGTCGGGTCCGGTTTCTACTATCTGATCATGAGTACGAAGGATCCGGAATTTGCCAAGCCGGAAGTGCGCAAAGCATTGCGCTACTGCATCAACTACAAGGACATCAACGACGTCGTAATGAAGAACTACGGCAAGAGCGCAACCACATTCATTCCGTCCGACATTCCCGGATACATCCCGAACATCGGCAATCAATATGATCCGGAAAAGTGCAAACAGGATCTGGCTGCCGCCGGATATCCCGAAGGCTTCAACAAACAGCTGCTCTCGCTCAACTCGACGCCCTATGCTGATCTTGCGACGGCCATTCAGCAAAATCTCGCTGTTGCTGGCGTCAAGGTCGACATCCAGACCGGTAATGGCGATCAGACCTATGGACCAATGCGTGATCGCAAATTCGAACTTGGTGTAGGGCGCACGGCTTCTTCGGCACAGACCGACGCGGACGGCTGGATCCGCACCCACGCCTATAATCCCGACAACACTGACGGCGCCAATCTCGCCAATCTGCAAGCATGGCGCGCATCGTTCCAACTGCCCGAGGTCAACAAACTGATCGACGCAGCTGCGGCCATCACCGACAATGAAGAAAAACGTGTCGAACTTTACAAGCAGGCGTTGAAGTTGTTTGAAGAGTCCGGTCCGCCCGTGATCCCGATTTCGCAGCGTGTCGATCCCTACGCTAAAAGCGCCCGGCTGAAAAATTATGTTGGTGATATCGGCTGGATGACCCGCTGGGATCAGGTCGAGAAGCAGGACTAGAAAAGCAAAGTCAGGTCGCCAGCGCATGGTCAATCAGGTTGAAACGGTGGCCCGGACACCAAGGCGGAGTTCGGGTCTGCGAAAATATCGCCGTTTCGGCGGCTCTCTGCTCAGTGTCCTGACGACACTTTTCTTGCTGGTGCTCCTAACCTTCGTTATCGGGCGACTGATGCCAGTCGATCCAGTTATTGCCGTCGTCGGTCCCGATGCCGACCGCGCCACCTATCTCAAGGTCAAGCAGGAGCTCGGCCTTGACCTGCCGGTGCTGCAGCAGTTCTGGATATTCTTCAAGAAACTACTTCACGGTGATTTCGGCACCACGTTGTTGACCGGCCGTCCGGTGATGGAAGATATTGTCCGTGTCTTGCCGGCGACGGTGGAGCTTGCAACGGTAACGATCATTCTCGGCGCGGGCATCGGAATTCCCCTCGGCGTCTATGCGGCCGTCAATCGCGGGCGTTTTGCCGATCATGCGGTGCGGCTCATCGCGCTGCTCGGTCATTCAACCCCGATCTTTTGGATCGGCATGGTCGGGCTCATGCTGTTCTATGCCAAGCTCGGCTGGGTTGGCGGATCTGGCCGGATTGATCTCTTTTACGAGGACATTGTCCCGAACGTCACCGGTTTTCTGCTGATCGATGCGCTGCTTGCTTGGGACATGGATGTTTTCTGGAGTGCGGTATCGCACATCATCCTGCCGGCATCGGTGCTGGCTTATGCTTCGATTGCCTATATCAGCCGCATCACACGCAGCTTTATGCTGGAACAACTGAGCCAGGAATATGTGATCACAGCGCGCGCCAAGGGTGTGCCCCGAAACAGCGTCATCTGGCGCCATGCCTTCAAGAATATTCGTGTTCAACTGGTTACCGTTGTTGCGCTGTCCTATGGCGGCATGCTGGAAGGCGCAGTGCTGATCGAGACGGTGTTCGGCTGGCCTGGGTTTGGTCAGTACCTGACCAATGCCTTGGTCATTGGCGACATGAATGTGGTGGTTGCATGCACGCTCATCATCGGCTGTGTCTTTATCGCGCTTAACGTGATCTCGGACCTGCTCTACAAGTTTTTCGACCCGAGGATTCAATGAACAGCGATAGCAAGAGGCTGACAGCCTGGCTTACCACGCAAGAGCCGACGAGTGCTACTCACGCGGCATTCCAGAATGTTTGGCATGTCTGGCGCCGGTTTGCTTCCAATCCGCTCGGTATCGC
>NZ_JBFUMG010000129.1:0-10307 GCF_054049495.1 Phyllobacterium sp. P5_D12
CAGATGCTTGATGTTGCCTCTATGAGCCAGTTCCTGTTCATGACAGCGGATCTTCTCGCCGTCGTGCGCGAAGCGGGCGGCGAACTTAACTTCGATTTCATGCGCTATCTCATTACGCGCTTTGAGCCCAATGATGCACCTCAGCAACAAATCGCAGGTTTCCTGCGCTCCTTGTTCGGCGAGCGCGTGCTGACGAACTCGGTTGTCAAATCGACGGCTTTCTCGGATGCGGGCCTGACCAAGCAGACGCTTTATGAGGTTTCTCGCGACAGCTTCACTCGCGCTACCTATGACCGCGCGTTTGAATCGCTGACTTCCGTCAACTCTGAAATCCAGGGCCTGATCTTCAAGGCCTGGAACCGGCCGGGGTGAGGGCGCGATGATGGCCGACAAAAACCGTAGGGATCAGCTCAAGGCGCTGTTTGAGACAGTAGAGACTAATTCGGCGCCCGAGCAGCAGCCAGCCGAGCTCGCCCCAACGCGGCAGAGCGCTTCGGTAGAGCCGTTGAAGCCGCGTGCCGCTTCTGGTGCGATCAAGGCGATGGGCCTGTCGCTGGGCGGAATATCGAAGGAGATCGAGGATGCGCGGCGACTGAAGGAGAGCTTCGAGGGTAGCGAGCGGGTCGTCGAGCTCGATCCGGCGCTTGTCGAGAGCTCATTTATCGAAGATCGGCTCAGCCACGATTCCGGATCGGATGACAGTTTCGAGGAGCTGGTCGAAAGTATCCGGCAGAATGGACAGCAGGTTCCTATCCTTGTTCGCCCGCATCCGGAAAAGCAGGGCCATTACCAGACAGCTTATGGCCATCGCCGCCTGCGCGCTGCTCGACGTGTCGGAAAGCCCGTGCAGGCTATCGTCCGCAATCTCACCGATGTGCAGCTTGTCCTGGCGCAGGGCAAGGAAAACACCGAGCGGCGCGATCTATCCTTCATCGAACGTGCTTTCTTTGCCCGCAATCTTGTCGAGCGGGGCTTCGAGCGCGGTCTTGTGCAGGATGCACTATCCCTGGATAAGGCAGAGATGACGCGGTTTCTTCAGGTCGCGGCAGCTGTACCAGCACTGGTGGTTCGCGCTATCGGACCCGCGCCAAAGATCGGCCGGCCACGGTGGGTCCGGTTTGCTGAATTGCTCAAATCCGGTGACGCGCAGGCTGCTGCGCTGAATGAAATCGCGCTGGAGCCGTTCAGTGCCGCTGACAGCAACGCACGCTTCAACCGCGTCTACGAGCGGCTCCTGAAAAACGTCGAGCCTGTCGCACCGGCGCCGCGCAATACGCCGTCGGTCGTTGGCAATAAATCCTCAAGCCCCAGCGCAATCGCGCAGTTGAATTCAGACAGGGGAAGACAAGTTCTGACCTTTGCCGATCATATTCCGCAAGATTTTGCGGTATTCGTAACGGGAGAGCTCGAGACTTTGCTTGCCCGCTACAATAGCCGGTCACGTGACAAATAGCGCTGCGACTTCAGTCGCTACAAGGCCGGTTGGTTGAGTAAGCACTAAGCCCAAAACCGGATTGCGGTTCTGGACAGTTTAAAAGGACGAGAGAAGGAAACAACGGCAAGAAAAAAGGCCCCCAGAACGTTACCGCCCCGGAAGCCCTCTTCAATGTAGCAATTTTAGAGAATCACTTCCACCCAGACTTGTCAAGAGTCGGACGCGTTTCGGCATGCCTTTTCATTGCCTCAACTTGAGGTAAAGGACCATGACTGATCGTTTTGCAACGACGCCATTTGGCGGTCGTTCGTTGTCGCACGCCATGTTTGCTGTGCAAGAAAAGACAGCACGGGCTCGCGAAAAACTGGCGGGTACGGACAGAAACCACCCGGAGAAGTGGGCGCTGTTGCGGTCATTGACCGAGGCTCGTACAGCGTTTTTCCTTTCGGACCGCACAATTGCCGTTCTGGAAGCATTGCTGAGCTTCTATCCCGAGACACTGCTGGACGGCAGTGCACCACTGATTGTCTTTCCGTCCAATGCGGAGCTTTCCATGCGTACCCGCGGCATGTCCTCCGCGACAATTCGCAGGCACCTTTCAGCACTCGTCGAGACCGGCCTGATCATTCGTCGTGACAGTCCCAATGGCAAACGCTATGCGCGGCGCGGYGAAACCGGCGAGATCGAACATGCTTTTGGCTTTGACCTCTCACCATTGGCGCTACGAGCGGGCGAAATTGAGGCCCATGCGGCTCTGGCAAGGGATCTGGCGCGAGCCGTTCATCGTGTACGCAGCGAAATCACCATCCATCTTCGAGATGTATCCAAGACCATCGATGCCGGGCTCAGCGAGGAACGTGCGGGTGACTGGGAAACATACGCTGATGAGCTGGCAGCGCTTTCGGGACGAGTAAGCAGGCATCTGCCACTGGAGACGCTTCGAGTGCGATGCGATGCCCTTGCAAGCTTGAGAGAGAGAGTTGAGAAAACTTACCTGGCATCGCTTTCAGACAAAGAAATGAGCGCCAGTGACTCTTCTTTTGAGCACCATATTCAGAATTCAAATATAGACCACCAATTTGAAAGGGCCCACAAAACAGGCCAGAAGCAATCCGACGAGCTACAATCCCAAAACAACGCGCCCGGGCGGATAGTTGCGCTGAGCAAAATGAGAAATCGCTTGGAAGCGGCGCGGCGAAACAGAAACCGTGGTGACGGCGGTTTGACCGGTGACAGGCCGAACCTTGAAACGAGATCGGTGCCAATGTCACTGGAGGCGGTGTTGAGTGCTTGCCCGCAGATCATCGATTATTCCCGTGACGGCATCGAGGACTGGCGCGAGCTTGTGAATACGGCGGGACTGGTTCGCTCGATGCTCGGTGTATCACCCGATGCCTGGCAAAGGGCGCGCGATACCATGGGTGATATCAACGCGTCGATCACGATTGCTGCCATTCTTGAACGTATCGGTGATATCCGTTCACCCGGAGGCTATCTCAGGGCACTGACCGATCGCGCCGAAATCGGCCAGTATTCAGTGCTTCCGGTGATCAAGGCGTTGGATGGAGAAAAGCGGGCGTGAGTGGCTTCTCTACCTTGCCAGCCGCCCGCCAGTCGCACCGTTGGCAAAGACGTTGCAATTCAGCCTTGCAAAAGGGGTAGTTGTCGAGAATGGGAATGGCGGTTTTGCCGCTTCGGATGGCTCTATTGTGAGGTCAATGTGCTGGCCGGAATATTAGCCTCACCATCTCAAGTCGCATCCATTTTTGAACATTGCGACTGTGATGATGGATATGGTCAACTGAGGCTCTGGCTGCCTCGCGTTGCCTTCATTTTTTGTACTTGTAATTACTACCGGTTGCCCGCTCTTTCGTTGGTTTCGACGTCGATACTTTATGAATTTTTAGGAAGCGTTCCATGGATGTTATGGGCCCGAAAATATCTGAGAAGCTTGGTCCGGATGAAGACAAACTTGGCATTCCCGTTATTGCCATCATCGGTATCCCGCTTCTAGCTCTACTGATTGTGCTGTTGTTATGACTTGGCTTTGCTTTGCAGCGTCAGCAGGCCGACTTGACCAAGACGTATTCCGAACGCACAGCCGAGTTTCTCGCCCGGGACCTGGCCGATCAATTGCGACAATTGCTAACTGCGGCTATACTTATGGGATGGGACCATGGTTCAGGAATGCGGCTTCAGAGCAAGAGTTTCTGGATGCTTATGCGGAAGACGCTGCGCTGCCTGCCGTGCCCGGCAATGGGTTGACGGCCTGAAGAAACCCGTCCTTGCGGCCCGCGTCGCCCTTAATCGACGCGGCCCCGTGCGGCGACAGGCTCAATCTCAACCACTTCGTTGCCTGAAATCAGCATGACMTGATCGAACAGGTTCGAGACGACACAGGCGTGATTGGGAATGATACGAAGCCGATCTCCGATCCGGGGCTTCTCCTCACAGGCTGAAAAATCGATCGCGCCATGTTCCTCGCTGAGCGAGGTAATCACTGCATCCGGATAGCCAACAATATACCCGAACCCATCCATTCCAAACGTATCGCTGGTAAGGGCTTTAGAACCGGCATCGACAATTACTCGATTCTCCGTTGGGCGGCTGACCACCGTCGTGAGTACTGTAAGCGCGCAATCATCCCATGTGCCGACCCCTTTCGCGACCTGAAAGCGGTCCATGTAGATATACGTGCCAGGCCGATGTTCCGTTGCGCTCGTGACTTCGTGTGCCCGCCACATATCCGGAGAACCGCCATTGGAAATGATGCGCGGGTCAAGTCCGGCGGCGATGGCCTTTTGTTTGGCGGCAGACAGAAAAGCTTCATTTTCGACAATCGCACCGGTCTTCGGATAAGTCATGAAGCCTGCGAAACGAAGGCCCCTGGCCGCATCGATCAGTTTTGCCAGCGCAACAGCTTCGTCGGCCGATTGTACGCCGCAACGTCCCATGCCGGTGTCGCATTCTACCAGTACGGTGAGCGGCTTTGCCGCATCGTTGAACGTTTCGGAAAGACCGCGGACAGTAACTTCACTGTCGGCGGTGACAGCGAGCGTGACGCGTTTATTCAGCGCCATCAGCCTGCCGAGTTTCGCTTCGCCGATAATGTTATAGGGCAGAAAGATATCCGTCAGTCCTGCATCGGCCATGACTTCTGCCTCACCAAGTTTCTGGCAGGTTATCCCGACTGCGCCCAACTCGACCTGGCGCTTGGCAAAACGCGGCAATTTATGCGTCTTGATGTGCGGACGCACCGCCAGTCCGTGTTTGTCGGCATAGGCTTGGAAGCGCTGCATGTTGGTCTCGGCGCGATCGATATCAATGAGGACGGCCGGTGTGTCGATTTCGGACAGTTTCATTTCAATCTCCAAGCACATCGTTGATGAAAGGCAGATTTCCGGCCGTCAGCCCGGCATCGACGTTAAGCGTAGCACCCGTGATACCCGATGCAGTAGTCGAGCTGAGGAATACTGCTGCTTGCGCCACTTCATCAGGGGTCACCATGCGCCCAAGCGGGTAGTGCGGCAGGACTTTTGCCAGAAGCTCGGGCTCCCTTTGCAGCCGGTGATCCCACGCCGGTGTTCGTACGGAACCTGGACAGACTGCATTGGCTCGTATGCCAAATCGCCCACGCTCCACAGCGAGCGCTTTCATATAGGAGATCAATCCCGCCTTGGCCGCCGAATAGGCCGGATTACCGTAGTGGCCGAGCGCKTTGACCGAGGAGATAAACACGATATTGCCGCTGCCGCGTTTGCTCATGTTAGCGACGATGGGGGCCGTGACGTGGAATACGCCGTTCAGATTGGTGGCGATTTCCTGTTCCCATACATCGCCATCGACTTGATCGAGCGTTTCGCCGCGCGTGAAACCGGCATTGTTGATCAGTACATCCGGAACGCCACGGTCCGCGATGAAATCACTGATCGCCTTGGATACAGCCGTTTTATCATTGAGATCGAAAACCAGACGGTTTGAGAGAGGAAGGCTTTCAATCAGACGTCGTTGCTGATCGGCGCCGGACACAATAGCGCCCAAGCCATTGTAAGCTTCGATAAGTGCTTGGCCGATACCCCCACCGGCGCCGGTGATGAGCACGTGTTTGCCTTTGAGGCCAGGTTCACCATGCGATGTTGGAGAAGTCATGCGCGCATCCAGTTGATTTTTTGCTCATTAATGACTGCAGATGGAAAAAAGCAATATCGAGTTTCACCATTGTAACCAAGACAACTACTCGCGTCCTTTCGTTTGCGGTCGGGTGCTGTACCGTGGATTGGCACTATGGTATGGCCGAGCCTTCGCCGTATTTCGAGTCTGGCTACAATGAGCAGTCTGGACACAGGATAGGATCACGATCATGACCAAACAACATTTCGGCCATGCACATGTGCCGTTGTCGCCCGCGGTGCGCGCTGGGGATTTCATCTATATTTCAGGGCAGGTTCCGGTGGGCTCTGACGGCACGGTCATCGTCGGCGGTATCGAAGCCCAGACGCGACAGGTGATGGAGAACGTCAAATCCGCTTTGGCACTAGCGGGCGCAGACCTTTCCGATGTGATCAAGACCTTCGTCATTCTTGAAGACGCCCGCGAATTCGGGGCATTCAACAAGACCTACGCCACATACTTTCCCGCGAATCCGCCTGCTCGCACCACCATCGAATCCCGGCTGATGATCGATATCAAGATTGAAATAGAAGCCATCGCCTATAAGCCTCTCTGAGATCACATTCATGCGCATTTTTACCGCGTCGCTCGCGACGGAAACCAACACTTTTTCCCCTGTGCCAACAGACCGTGCCAGCTTTGAAATGGCGTTCTATGCGGGTCCGGGTGAACATCCGGAGACGCCCACCTTGTGCTCGGCGCCAATGGTGGTTTTACGGCGCAAGGCGCGCAAGGAAGGGTTCACCCTGATCGAAGGAACCGCGACCTGGGCCGAGCCCGGAGGATTGTTGCAGCGGCAAGCCTATGAGGGTCTGCGTGATGAAATCCTTGACCAGCTCAAGGCTGCGCTGCCCGTCGATGGGGTCATCCTTGGCTTGCATGGTGCCATGGTTGCGCAGGGCTATGATGACTGCGAGGGCGATCTTCTCGAGCAAATTCGCAATCTCGTCGGGCCGGATGTGCTTATCGCATCTGAACTCGATCCGCACAGCCACCTCACGAAGAGGCGCGTTGCCAATGCAAATATACTTGCTGCCTTCCTCGAGTTTCCGCACACGGACTTCTACGAACGCGGCGAGCATGTAGTCCACCTTGCCCTGCGCGCGCTGCGCGGCGAGATCAAGCCGGTCATTTCTACCTTCGATTGCCGTATGATCGGCGTTTATCCGACCAGCCGCGAGCCGATGCGTTCTTATGTCGATCGTCTGAAGGCCCTGCAGGGCCGCGATGGCATCCTGTCTGTCTCGCTCATTCATGGCTTCATGGCTGGAGATGTCCCCGAGCTCGGCACTCAGCTTATGGTTATCACCGATAATGAGCCGGCAAAGGGTGCGGCGCTCGCGAAGAAATTGGGTATGGAGCTGTTCGCGATGCGTGGAACGACGGCAATGCCCATGTTCGACACGGAAGCCGGCCTGAACAAGGCCGTTGCGCTCGTTGCGCAGAAGCCGGATAAGCCGGTCGTCGTTGCCGACGTCTGGGATAATCCAGGGGGCGGGGTTGCCGGAGATGGCACACTGGTCCTGCGAAGGATCATCGAACGCGGTATTGGCAACGTCGCCGTGGCGACGATCTGGGATCCGATCGCAGTGACCTTCTGTCTGGCAGCAGGCGAGGGAGCGCATATCCAGTTGCGCTTTGGCGGCAAGGCCGGGCCGGATGGCGGAGCTCCAATCGATGCGCGTGTCGAAGTGCTCAGGGCCGTGCACGAAGGCTGGCAGAGTTTCGGCAAGAGCCGGGTTACGCTTGGACCCGCAGCGGTCATTCGCCTCGAGGGCACGGATATCGAGATCATCCTCAACACCAACCGGACGCAAACCTTCGAGCCGGACATTTTCTCCAATCTCGGTATCGACCCCGGGTCGAAGGACATTCTGCTCGTCAAGTCGACGAATCATTTTCACGCGGGTTTCGAGCCCGTGGCTGCGGAAATTATTTATATCGATGCGGGCGCGCCCTATCCCTCCAATCCCAGAAAGACCGACTATCGCAAACTTTCGCGTGAAATCTGGCCTCGGGTGGAGATGCCGTTCTGAATTGTCGGTGTGGATTTCCCTTGCCACGCCCGCTTTCGCGTCTGGCCATTGCTTGCATGCTGGGAAGACGGGCGGTCGTCGAAGCGCGTCTTTGTAGAATAAAATGCGATCCGAAGACCGCCCGTCCGGCGTTTTTTGATCCCGTCCGTTCCGCTTGGGAGGCCTCGGCTTTGGGTGAATTGCTTCGCCCGCTGCCGAAAGCCCCTTTCGAAGTGCTCGTCCAGCACACGCCAGTCGTAGTACCGGCAGGGGAACCCTTGGACAGAACTTCCCCGGACAGCGGGCCCGTTACCCGCCATCGGAGGCGCCGATCCTCTCCCCACTTCGAACGGCTCCGGAAGCAGTTGCCGTGGAAAGGACGGGGAGAAGAATAACCGAGGTTGGGAGGTGTTGGATAAGTTTGTGGGATTTTGTTTGGAGTGGTCTTTCGGAAGCCGTCGCCAGGTAGTTCGCCAGCCAGTGCAACGCCGCTTTTCCATACTGGTAGAGTCAGCTTGCATTTACTAGACGACTGGTCTATTATTTACAGCATGAGTAAAACGGACGCACGAGCAGTTTTGATCGACGAGGGCATAAAGGCGCTTCTTTCCCACGGCTATGAAGGGGCGGGGATCGGCCCGATCCTCAAATCGGCGGGCGTGCCGAAGGGTTCGTTCTATCACTTCTTCACAAGCAAGGAAGAGTTCGCTTCTGCGGTACTCGCCTCCTATTGTAACAACAACCAGAGGGTGCGGACACAGCTTCTGCTGGAAGACAAGACGAGATCGCCGCTGCGGCGTCTGCGCGACTATTTTGAATATTATGAAAAAGAATATGGGTCGGGCGATCCAACCTGTGGTTGCCTGTTGGGCAATCTATCCCAATCCATTGCGGCACATAGCAAAGTGCTCCAGCGTGAGTTACATCGATCGTTCACCGCTTGGCAGGGTGATTTCAGGGCCGTACTGCGCGAAGCGCGTGATGCCGGGGAATTGCCGGAATATCTTGATCCGGATGAAACCGCTGCCTTTTTGATCGACGCCTATGAGGGCGCGCTGGTCAGGATGAAGGCAGAGGGAAGCATCAAGCCCCTTCAGCGGTTCAGGGCCATGACACTTGATGTCCTGCTTACACAGAAAGCATAGGAGCCAATATTATGGCATATTCTGAGACGACTGGTCTACTAGAAATCCGTCGCCATCGTCAGGGCCGGAGCTTTTCTGCCAGGGACGTTGGCACGCCACCCGATCTTCTAGAGCGTCTGTTGGGCCTCATTGGCAAGGTCTTTGCTTCTGGCCTACACGCCGAACCGACGGGCGACCCGCTGACAAAGCTGAGTGATCGCCTGCTTCAGGATATCGGGCTGACACGAGCCGAGGCAATTGAACTTGATAAGAGGCGGCATACGTGAAATCCGTGCCGCCGGCGCCGTAGGTATTCGACAAGGTGACGTCTGTGCCGAATGGCGTGAGACCATTTTCGCAGCGGTGAAGATCCAGGCAATGCGAGGAAGAAATTGCCAGACGGATCTCCAGGTCCTGCAATCAGAATGATTTTGGAAAGACTCCTGGGAGCATTTGACTCCTCCTTCCATTCATGCTGAATTGGCACAATGGTCCAACCAATTCAGGTGATGCTTCGTTGATCAGTCCGATCCTTTCCCCGGTTCATACCGCATCCCGCGATGACGCGGTGTTGCATGCGCTGGTGGATTTCGTGACGGGAGAGGGCTTGAAGCCGGGAGACCGCTTACCGACCGAGCGTTTGCTTGCAGAACACCTGAGAGTCAGCCGTACAACCGTGCGTGAGGCGCTGACCCGCTGGCAGGAACTCGGCCTTGTCGAGAGGCGCCAGGGCAGTGGCACCTATCTGAAGGCTGCCGTCACGCGCAATATGCTGCATATGCCGCTGACGCTGCCGTCCGGCAATGATTTCAACAGTCTGATGCACACACTGGAAATTCGCCGCGGTCTCGAGGCGGAAGCCGCCGTTCTCTGTGCGGAGCGCGCTACCGACGCCGATATTGCCCTGATCGAGCAGAAGCTGATCATCATGGAAGAGGCGTTCCACGTACGCCACGGCATGTCTGCCGATGAAGACTGGGACTTTCATCTTGCTGTGTTCCGCACCTCGGGCAATCCGCTGTTCGAACAGATCATTGCAGCCATGTACGAGATGTTCCACCGGTTCTGGGAGCATCCGCTGGGGGTGCGGGATTTTGGCCACGCCAGCTTTCCCTACCATCGGACCCTTTTCAATGCGATCGCCGCGCGCGACCCGATTGCCGCACGCGGCGAGGCATTGAAGCTGATTGCCACCGTCGAGGATGACCTCAAGCGCGGGGCGGCAAACCTGAAAAAGCAGAACAAGAAGAGCCAAGCATGAGCGACAACCCGTATTTTCACGACCAGGACATGATGGCGCAAGCTGCAACACTGCTTGCGCATGACGAGCCTTTCCCAGGCGGTTCCGTCGTTCCTCCGATCTATCAGACATCGCTTTTCACCTTCGACAATTATGCGGCGATGGCCGATGCATTCGCGGGACGCAAGCGCCAGCCGATGTATTCACGCGGCGATAATCCGACGGTCATGGAGTTCGAGGCCAAGATTGCTGCACTTGAAGGGGCGGAAGCCGCTCGTGCCTTTTCGAGCGGCATGGGTGCGATCAGTGCCATGGTGCTGGCC
>NZ_JBFUMG010000130.1:0-10250 GCF_054049495.1 Phyllobacterium sp. P5_D12
CCCGCGGACCTCGGGTGATGGCTGGACGGGATTGTCGATGACGAGCCTGACATTGCCGCCGGGTGTCTTCGTCCATTCGGAATTTGCATGCGCCGGAGCGGTAAACGCAATCATGGCCGCAAAAAAGAGCAGTTTTATTTTCATTTTTGGACCTTTACAGGCCTTTTGGGCACTATCAAGGATGTGACTGATTTTGCGCATCATTTCTGTGTGAGAAGTAATCCCGCGATGCGTGCGCGGCTGACGGATTTAAGTATCATTTACAATTCGTTACCCAAAGCCGTTGTCATTTACAGAATCCTTGGTACCTTTATTCTCATGGAGATTTTCAGAGACGCCAACAAAGAGACCGGATTTTTGAATGGACAGTTCCTTCTCGCCATGCCGGGAATGGACGACAGCCGGTTTGCGCGTTCGGTCATCTATGTTTGTGCGCACTCTGAAAAGGGCGCTATGGGCCTGATCATCAACCGTGTCCAGGACATGGAGTTTTCGGATATCCTTGTTCAACTTGGTGTTCTCGATGAGCAACAGGCAATCATGATGCCTGAACGGACGCGCGATTTTCTAGTGCGCAATGGGGGGCCGGTCGAAATGCGGCGAGGCTTTGTCCTGCATTCCGATGATTATCTCACCGATTCAACCATGCCGGTCGCAGAAGAAATTTGCCTGACGGGAACTGTGGATATACTGCGTGCAATCTCTGGTGGCCGCGGACCGCGCAAAGCCTTGATGACGCTGGGTTATTCCGGTTGGGCTTCGGGTCAACTTGAGACCGAGATTGCCAACAATGGCTGGCTCACCTGCAAGGCGTCGCAGGAGTTGCTTTTCGATACGGATATCGACAGCAAGTACGATCGGATTCTCGCCTATATGGGCGTTGATCCGTCACGGCTGGCCACTGTCGCCGGCCACGCCTGATTTTTACGACGCTTTCGATTGCTGGAACTGCTCACGCAATAGCTTCGTCGCGACGTCCAGTGTAAGCGGCGGGCTGAACATGAAACTCTGCGCATACTCGCAGCCCATCTGGCGGAGTTGCAGCGCGTCGCTCTCGTTCTCGATGCCTTCTGTCACAACCGACAATCCAAGATCATGCGCCATGCTGATCATGGAACGAAGCAGTGTCACCTTCTGCGGTTGATCGGCCTTCAGGAAGGACCGGTCGATTTTGATCATGTCGAACGGGAAGGAGGTCAGATAGGACAGCGAAGAATACCCCGTGCCGAAATCATCGAGCGATACACCGACACCCATCGCCTTGATACTGGAGAGTACGTAGTTGGAGCGCTCCGGATTCTCCATCATCAGGGATTCCGTAAGTTCGAGTTTCAGGCTCGCCGGCTCGATCTGGGTTTGCAGGAGCACCGACCGTACGTCATCGATCAGATCCTGCCGGATCAGCTGGCTGCTGGAGATATTGACCGAAACAAAAAGAGGCGAAGCGCCAAGATTGCGCTGCCAGTTGACGAGGTCTTCCGCCGCCTTCTGCATGGCGAAGAGACCGAGCTGCACGATAAGGCCGGAGCTTTCGGCAATCGGAATGAACTCCGACGGCGGAATGGAGCCACGGCGCGGGTGATCCCAGCGCATCAGGGCCTCAAACCCGGCAATGCTGTTGTCTTCCAGACGCATGATTGGCTGATAGGCCATGTGGATTTCGCGTCGTTCGAGCGCGCGGCGCAGATCGGATTCCAGCTGAAGCCGGTCACTGCCCACTGCACGGAAGGCCGGGCGGAACGGCTCGATGCGATCGCCGCCGAACCGCTTGGCCTGGAACATGGCTAGCTCGGCATCCTTGACCAGGTCTTCAGGCGAGGCGGCGCTGCCGCTCGTCCAGGTAATCAGGCCAAGCGATGCAGTCAGCACGATCTCGCGTTTGGAAAATGCAATCGGCGCCCGGATAGCTTGTTTCACCGCTTCGGCGAAGGCGGCGATTTTGGCGGGCTCGCTCTCGGAGACGAGAATGAGGCCAAACTGGTCCGCGGCGAGACGACTGAGTGTATCCTGCGGCCGCAAGAGACGGTGCAAACGACGCGAAATGGTCAGCAGGAATGTATCGCCCGCCGACATGCCAAGCCCGTCATTCACCTGTTTGAACCGGTCAATGTCGATGATGAACACGGTCGGGCGGATTCTGCTCTCGGTCTGCGCCATGGTGATGACGGAGCCCAGGCGATCGAGGAAGAGTTCGCGGTTCGGCAGGCCTGTCAGATTATCATGCACAGCATCATGGAGCAGGCGTTCTTCCGCCTTTTTCTGCTCGGTGACATCAATAAGCGTGCCTACACACCGGACAATTTCACCATCGGAACCGATAACAGGGCGAGCCTTCAGCGAGTACCAGTAATAGTGGCCGTCATTGGCGCGCAGGCGGAATGTTTGCGAAATGCGGCCGCGCCTGTTCTCGAGAATAACATCTAACGTCGTCCGGAAGCGATCGCGGTCGTCCGCATGCAGGCTCGGCAACCAGTTTCGCACGGCGCCGTGCAAAGAACTTGCCGAGGCTCCAAGGAAATTGGTGAGGTCCGGCGTGGTAACGACGCGATCACGCGGGACATCCCAATCCCAGACAATATCGCCGGAACCGATAATGGCGAGCGCTTGCCGCTCCACATCGGAGAACAGGCCCTGTTGCAGCGCACCGCCCGAAAATGCGTGCTGCATGACGGTGAAGCCGATGAGGAGAACGATGAGAACGAGGCCGCCGGCAAGCGCCGGCTGAATGATATCATTGGCCAGAATTCCCGATACGGTGAGCCAGCTGCCCATCAACCAGACGAGCAGGAGGATCCATGTCGGTATCAGCATGATCGCGCGATCATAACTTCGGAAGGAGAAGAAGCCGATCAGGACGATGCCCGAAATGATGGTCAGTGCGAAGGAGAAGCGGGCGATACCGGCCGCGATCGGCGGGTCGAATATGGCGACGCCGGAGACGATGCCGAGGCCGAGAATCCATGTCAGCGCGCCATAGCTGAAATTGTCATGCCATCGGTTGAGATTGAGGTAGGTGAAGAGGAAGATCACCAGCGTCGCCGCAAGCGCCACCTCGGTGCCCGCTCGCCACATCTGTTCATTGCCTGGCGTTATCTCTATCAGCTTGTTCCAGAAGCCGAAATCGACGCAGATATAAGCCAGCACCGCCCATGCGAGCGCAGCTGTTGCAGGAAAAAGCGACGTTCCCTTGACGACAAACAGAATGGTCAAGAACAGGGCCAGCAAGCCCGCGATTCCGAGAAGAATGCCGCGGTAGAGCGTATAGGAATTGACCGTGTCCTTGTAAGCATTTGGCTCCCAAACGTAGACCTGAGGCAGGTTGGGTGATGCTAGTTCGGCAACAAGCGTGATGACGGCTCCGGGATTGAGCGTAATCAGGAAAATATCGGCATCCTCGCTGGCTTGCCGGTCCAGTGCGAATCCCTCGCTCGGCGTAATGGATGCGATGCGGGTCGAGCCGAGATCCGGCCAGATGAAACCTGAACCGACGAGGCGGAAGTGTGGCGCGACGATCAGCCGGTCGATCTGCTCGTCCGTCGGGTTGGCAAGGGAAAAGGCTGCCCAGTCGCCGGTAGAACGTTTGTCGTTTGCCTGCACCTCGATGCGGCGAACGATACCGTCGGTACCCGGTGCAGTGGAAATCTGGAAAGTCTCGCCTTGGTTCCGGTACACTTCGACGGCTTTTGACAGATCAAGCGCTGTGCTTTCCTTGGTGATCTTGATTGTCTCGAACGCGTTCGCGGCCGACTGCATCGATATCAACAAAATGACGAGCGCAAAAACCCGCGATAAGCCTTTCAGCATTCGTCCCGTCAATAATGCCACTGATACAACCTTTATTTCCCTAGCGCCGTACATCGCCTTCAATCATCGAGAAGAGCAGATGATCTTGCCACATACCATTTATCTTTAAGTATGAGCGTAGCAGTCCTTCCCTCTGAAATCCGGCTTTTTCGAGAAGGCGGATCGATCTTTCGTTGCTTGGAATACAGGCCGCTTCCAGCCGGTGCAACCTCACCTTGGTAAAAGCATAGGGAATAAGCAGGCCCAGTGCTTCATGCATGAAACCCTGTCCGGCAAACGGCTCGCCGATCCAGTAACCGATCATGCCATTCTGACCAACGCCGCGGCGGATATTGCCGAGCGTAATGCCTCCAAGCAAACGCGAATCCYTGTTTCGAAATAGAAAGAAGGGATGTGCTGTTCCAGCTGCCGCCTCTTCGTCATAGTGTCGAATTCTGTGGCGAAAAGCTCCGCGCTCCAGATCGTCGGCCGCCCAGAGGGGTTCCCACGGCGAGAGGAACTCGCGGCTCTGCGCGCGAAGCGTGGACCACGCGCGGTAGTCGGAAAGTTGCGGCGGACGCAAATAGAGGCGCTCGCCCTGCAGGGGCGGCGCGGCGCTTTTCAGGAAGGGCAGGGCGATCATTGCCTCGCCTTGCCGTCAGACCGCGATTTTTCGGGGACTTGCTGTTGCAGAAGTAAGCCCCTGACGGACATCGGCGAATTTCATCAGCGAACCAACCGGACCGACGGCGGCAATCGTTGGCGTCGTATCGAGGAAGAGGCGGCCCGCGAGATCCGTCAGGCGCTCTGTGGTGATCTTCGATAAACGCTCGACCAGTTCTTCGGTCGAGACCGCGTGCCCGTAAAGCAGCATCTGCCGTGCAATCTGTCCGGCCCTGCTCGCGGCACTTTCGTGTGACATCAGGAGACTGGCACGATATTGCGCACGTGCACGGTTCAACTCTTCCTGACTGATGTTCCGAGCAGCTTCATGCAGCTCATTGATGATGACTGGAACGAGCTTCTTAAGATGGTTGCGCCCGGTTGCGGCGTGAATTCCAAAAATGCCGGTATCGGAAAAACCCCAGTGGAACGCGTAGACCGAATAACACAGTCCGCGTTTCTCACGCACTTCCTGGAAAAGACGGGAAGACATCCCACCGCCAAGGATCATGGCGAGCAATTGCGAAGCATAGAAATCGCGAACGTGGTAGGCACGTCCCTCGAAGCCGATGACGACCTGTGCGTCCATCAAGTCGCGTTGCTCACGGAAATCGCCGCCAACATAATGCGACAGATCGGGTTCCGGTGCTGTTGATTTGGCACGGAAGGAACCGAGACGCTTCTCGACTTCGCGTACGAATTCATCGTGCTTCACACCGCCAGCGGCGACGACAACCATGCGCTCGGCGCTGTATTGTTCGTCCATGTAGCGCCGTAGGTCGGCCGAAGAAAAGGATTGTACGGTTTCCGGCGTTCCAAGAATTGTCCGGCCGATTGTCTGGTCTTGAAACGCTGCTTCCGTGAAGCGGTCAAAGACAACGTCGTCAGGCGTGTCGTGCGCTGCCCCGATTTCCTGCATGACAACATTTTTTTCGCGCTCGAGCTCGTCAGCGTCGAACTTCGAACCAGTCATGATATCGGTGAGGATGTCGATTGCCAGTGGCATGTCGTCTCGCAAGACGCGCGCATAGTAAGACGTTGTTTCAACACTGGTGGCCGCATTGATCTCGCCGCCCACGTCTTCAATGTCGGCTGCAATTTTCCAGGCGGAACGATTTTCAGTTCCCTTGAAAGCCATGTGTTCAAGAAGATGAGCAATACCGTGCTGATGGTTGCCCTCGTTCCTCGACCCTGCCTTGACCCAGATGCCAAGCGCTACACTCTCCACATGCGGCATTGTCTCTGTCGCAATCGTCAAACCGTTGGAGAGGCGACTGATTTCAACGCCCATTCAATGCTCCTTACCCGCCGCTCTTGAATGTCGGCTCACATACTCTTCCACACTTTTAAGGTCGTTGGGAAGTACCGTGTACTGTTCTTTTCGTTGCATGAGGTCGCCCAGCCAGAGCGGAAGGTCAGGATGAATGCCGCTTGCCGCCTCGACGGCATCGGGAAATTTCGCCGGATGAGCAGTCGCAAGTACAACGCTTGGCGTTTCCCGCCCGGCCTTCTCCCGCGCAACTTTCAGTCCGATGGCCGAATGTGGATCAAGAAGATAGCCGGACTGTTTCAGCACATTTGCGATTGCCTCGGCCGTTTCCGCTCGGGTAGAGCGCCCCGCCGCGAATTCAGCGCGGATTGCGGCAAGCACAGTGTCGGAAATCGCGAAGCTGCCCGATTGTTTCAACCCGCCCATCAATCGGCGCACTGCGCCGGCGTCCCTGCCGTGTGCTTCAAAAAGCAGGCGTTCGAAATTGGAAGAAACCTGTATGTCCATGGAAGGCGATGTCGTGTGGAGTACGCCCCGGGTTTCATAAATTCCCGTTTCGATGGTGCGGGTCAAAATATCGTTATCGTTGGTCGCAATGATAAGCTGGTCAATCGGAAGGCCCATGCGCTTCGCAACGTAGCCTGCAAAAATATCGCCGAAATTGCCAGTCGGAACGGTGAAGGATACCGGGCGCTCCGGGCTTCCAAGCGAAACCGCAGCCGTGAAATAATAGACGATCTGCGGCATGATCCGCGCCCAGTTGATCGAATTGACCCCCGATAGAGAAAGGGAATCGCKGAAGGCCAAATCGTTGAACATACCTTTGACCAGGGACTGGCAATCATCGAAATTCCCTTCGACGGCCAGCGCGTGGACATTCGATGCGGCCGATGTCGTCATCTGCCGCTGCTGTACGGGCGAAACGCGGTTGTGCGGAAAGAGGATGAAGATGTCTGTGCGATCCCGATTGGCAAATGCCTCAATGGCTGCGCCGCCTGTATCGCCGGAAGTTGCACCGACAATGGTGGCGCGCTCGTTACGCTTGGTCAGGATATAATCCATCAGTCGCGCCAACAGCTGCATCGCCACATCCTTGAAGGCGAGGGTTGGACCATGGAAAAGCTCGAGAACAAACTCGTTATGCCGGGTCTGCACCAATGGGCAGACCGCGTCGTGGCGGAACGTACCGTAGGCCTCATGCACCATTTTCTCGAAATCAGCCTGGTCTATGTCGCCGGCGATAAAGGGCGTCAGAACCTGGATGGCGATTTCCGCATAGGTTTTGCCACGCAGCGAGCGGATTTCGCTTGCGGAAAACTGTGGAAATTGCTCCGGAAGATAGAGCCCGCCATCACGGGCAAGACCGGACAAAAGCGCATCGGAAAAGTCCAAAACCGGCGCTTCTCCCCGGGTACTCACATATTTCATCTCGGTCGCCTCATGTGTTTTGCCCAATAGTGCTGTCGCTGCCCTTGTCAAAAAAAGGCTGCAATGCCCCGTCGCATTATTTMCTTACCGTTGGTATAGAACACGCTCGTTCGTCAAGGTTCGTTCTTCAAGGAAAGTTCTGTTCATGAAGTCAGAAGCACAAAAATCTCTGCCCTTCTATCAACTTTGCGCCCCGGTTTGTGCAATGATCTTTGCTTTGGGTCTTGCAGGATGCTCTACCAGCGGCAGCAACAAGGACGACCCGAATAGTGAGAAAGCGCTGGCCACCGCAGAAGCGCAAAAACGCATAACCGCTTCCGAATTGACGGCGTTCTGTCCCACCGTGACGATCCGCGAAGGGACCTCGGTCCTGACAAACTATGGAAAATCAGCCGACAAGACGCCTGAAAACCTGATCTACCAAGCTTCGATCTCGAACGAAACGCGGTCGTGCCAGTCAAGTGATGGTACCATGACCATGAAGGTGGCTGTTGCCGGCAAGGTCGTACCTGGTCCGAAATTCACACCCGGCACAATTACAGTGCCTATCCGCGTCGCCGTCATTCAGGGAACAAATGTACTTTACTCGACACTGCACAAGCAGGCGATTTCCGCTTCGGATGGCAATGCTGCCACACAGTTCGTTTTCAACGATCCCAATGTGAGTTTCCCAAAGCCAACGGCGCAGAACATTCAGGTCTTCATTGGTTTCGATGAAGGACCCGCGAGCGCGGCTTCAAAGTCAAAGCCGAAAACACAGTGAAGGCTGGCGTGATGCCAGCCTCCTCTAGATCCTGACCCCTGTCAGACTGCTTCGGACCACACCGTCATTGCGTCGATAACTGCCGGCAGATCGCGATGACGGCTGATCACCGTTTCCGCACCTGCATCGGTCAGCTTGTCGGCATGTCCCGGATATGTGTGAGCGCCGCCCGTAAAACCAATTACCCGCATGCCCGCAGTCTGTGCAGCGTGAACGCCATGGCTCGAATCTTCGATAACGATACAGCGCGCCGGATCGACGTTGAATTGCTTTGCTGCGAACAAAAACACGTTTGGATCCGGCTTTGCCTTCTGTGTACCGACTTCGCGCGCCGAGAAGATATGGGGCGCGAAAAGATCATAGAGCGTGCTTTGTTCGAGCATCATCTTCAGTGAAGAGCTGATCGAATTGGAGGCGACGCATTTCGGATATTTCAAAGCTGCGATGACCTGTTCGGCACCCTCGATGACGTTGAGTTCATTGCGCAGCTTATGGTCCATCCGCCGCGCCGATTCTTCGATCAGCGAGGCTGATATCGGAATGCCGGATTCCTTTTCCACCTGAAGCAGAATATCCGTCCAGGTCAGCCCGGCAAAACGTTCGGCGATATCTTCCGGTTCAATGGGGTAGCCGGATTGTGTCAGCAGCTGGGATTCGACTTCGGCGGCAAGAATTTCTGAATCGACGAGCACGCCATCGCAATCAAAAATAATAAGCTGAGGTTCCATTCGTCATACCTGTTCGTAAAAATAGCGCCGCAACAGCAGCGGCTCCGTCCGTTTTGGGGGATGTCGGGCATCGACTACACGTTTATGGCCATCGGGTCAAAGACAAGCACCGATTTCGTTCGCGCTTAACGCGATATTTACCGTGTGCGGTAACCATACCGTTATGTAAAGCGTCTMCAGTAATCGAGTATCAAATGTCCGTAGTACGTCTCGTGAATGATCTGCCCCAGGCAGCGCCGCAAACCTCCTGGATCGACACCATTCTCAAAGGCGACTGCGTCGCCGCTCTCAACCGTTTGCCCGATCATTCGATCGATATCATCTTTGCCGACCCGCCATACAACCTTCAGCTTGAGGGGGATCTGCATCGCCCGGATCAGTCGAAGGTGGATGCGGTCAACGATCATTGGGACCAGTTCGAAAGCTTCCAGGCATACGACGCTTTCACGCGTGCCTGGCTTCTCGCATGCCGGCGCGTACTGAAGCCGAATGGCACGATCTGGGTCATCGGCTCCTATCACAACATTTTCCGTGTCGGTGCGACAATGCAGGATCTCGGATTCTGGATGCTCAACGACATCATCTGGCGCAAGAATAACCCGATGCCGAATTTTCGCGGCCGCCGGTTCCAGAACGCCCACGAGACCATGATATGGGCGTCACGCGATCAGAAATCAAAGGGCTACACGTTCAATTATGAAGCCATGAAGGCCGCCAACGACGATCTTCAGATGCGCTCGGATTGGCTTTTCCCGATTTGCACCGGCTCGGAGCGTCTTAAAGATGAGAATGGCGACAAGATACACCCAACCCAGAAACCGGAGGCCCTGCTGGCCCGGATTCTCATGGCTTCATCGAAGCCGGGGGATGTCATTCTCGATCCGTTCTTTGGATCGGGAACCACCGGTGCCGTCGCCAAACGGCTCGGACGGCATTTTGTCGGCATCGAACGGGAACAGAAATATATCGATGCTGCGACGGCTCGCATCGCTGCGGTGGATCCATTAGCCGGCGCCGACCTCACCGTCATGACCAGTAAACGCGCGGAACCGCGTGTCGCATTCGGCAGCATCATTGAATCCGGCATGTTGAAGCCGGGTGCGGTTCTGAGCGATATTCGCAAGCGCCATGCTGCCATCGTACGTGCTGATGGTACTGTGACGACGGGCGGTGATGCAGGATCGATCCATCGCATGGGCGCGAAAGCGCAGGGGCTCGATGCCTGCAACGGCTGGACATTCTGGCACTTCGAAGACGAAGGCGTGCTCAAGCCGATCGACGAACTGCGCAAGCAGGTGCGATCGGGCATGGTTTCCGCAGGCGGGTAGGTCGGCGTTTCCGGCTGATACTCAGACGTTGATGCCCAGATTCTTCAGATCGGCCTTGAGCGTTTCAGGATCGATGAATTGCACCGACTGCCAACCTGCGGCCTTGGCACCGGCAACATTCTTGGCGCTGTCATCGATGAAGAGTGTCGACGAAGGGTCAAGGTCAAAGGTTGCGACATGGTGATCGTAGATCGCCTTATCCGGCTTGATCAGGCCGACATCGCCAGAAATCGTAACGCCGCGACTTTCGGTCAGGAACGGGTATCGCTCCCAGGCCTCGCGTAGGG
>NZ_JBFUMG010000131.1:0-10185 GCF_054049495.1 Phyllobacterium sp. P5_D12
ATCCGGGGCAACTGGCGGGAATTCCGCCGGGCAGCAGCTGTATCGCAAACGCGTATACCAACAACCACGACGCGCTTGCCGCGAAGGATATCGGCACGGGGAAATGGTTGTTCCTGCACATGGTCGACACAGTCGCCATCGTACATGCCATGATCCTTCGAATGCAGGCACTGATGCTGCCCGTCCAGACCTTGGTGTTGGGCGGCCACTAGACCATTTTTTTCTCAGCGAATGTCGGGATCGGAGGCCTCGACACGTCCTTAGCGGGACAACAGGCGAGAATGAACCCCCGCCTGAAGGAGGAAAAATGAGAGAGCTGATTTTGTTCATGCACATGTCCCTGGACGGCTACGTTGCTGCTGCCGAAAAAACCGCCCAGCCAAGCGCCAGCGGCGATGGTGGATCTGAGGATGATGGCACGGTCGATGATCAAGGCATTATGGACACGGTAGTGCCCAAACTGACTGGCGGCTCGGACACACTGCTGCTCGGGCGGCTCGTGGCAGACGAACTTCTCGGCTATTGGCTGACCGCGGAAACCAAATATCCCGATCTATCGAGCGGCTACCGTGCCTATGCCCGCTGGGCAACAGACGCACGCAAGGCAATCTTCTCAAACACCGAGGAGCGGCTGCCTTGGAAGAATAGCGAGCTGCTGCTGGTGAAGAATGATGAAGACATGGTGCGGACCGTTTCGGCGCTCAAGCGGCAGCCCGCAAGAACATTGTATTCCATGGCGGCGTGAGGACAGCGCAAAATCTGGCGCGGCTCAATCTGATCGATGAATATCAGCTCGTCGTAGAACCGGAGGCACTGGGCGATGGCAAACCACTTTTCAGAAACCTGGCAGACAAGCTCAAGCTAAACCTCGTCGAAGCAACGGCGCTAAAAGCCGGGGACGTTTTTCTGAGGTATCGGCCGGCAACGGTCACAAAAGCCTAGCGTGCTATTGCTTATAGCCCTTTGCCTGCATGCATGCACTGACAAGATTGGCCTGTTCCTTAGCCCTGGCAGAACTGTCAGTGGCTAGGGCGGCGGTTGAACCGGCAGCCTGATATTTGCATTCGGCCATATCCTTGTTCGCGGGTGTGACGGGCTCTTCGCTATGGACCCACTTCTTCTCGGAAGACGCGCATGCCGCGAGGAACACTATTGGAACAACAAATAGTAAAATCCGGCTCTTGGAGAGATTTTTGGAAGTATTGGATGAATCTGAAACCGCGTTGGACATCGTGAAAATCCTCTATTTAATTTGCCTAATGACCAAAGTCAGGCATAAATCTGTTTTGAATGCTCCCATGAAAAAGCAAGACTGTACCAAGGCGGCAAACTACATTGCATTTGGGGCCCGGCACAACCCCGGTTGCGATATTTGACGGGAGAAGCCCGATCGCATCAAGGAAACTGATCCCAGGTGAACCATGCCCACTAACATCCGTACCCGACGGTGCCCGCCGCCCCAGTGAGTGAAGAAGCGGTTTCGGACGCCTTACAGAAAATCGTCCCGTCTTGGCGTGAACGTGTCGATAAGCAAACCGTCCTGAAGCGCCACAACGCCGTGAACGAGATTAGGGGCGACGATGAAGCTGCTGCCGGTGGGCAGCGTCGTGGTCACGCCATCGACAGTCACCTCGAAGGCACCCTTCGCCACATAACTCACCTGGGTATGCGGATGGGAATGGAGCGCGCCGATCGCGCCCTTGTCGAAGCTGAAGGCGACGAGCATCATTTCCGGGCGATGCGAAAGGACGGCGCGGCGACTGCCGGGCGAGGTTTCCGTCCAGGCCAAGCCGTCAGGCAATGTGTGATAGTTAGACGTCTGTACTCCCATTATCGCGCCAGCCATCCGCCGTCGACGGGAAGGACCGTGCCGTGCACATAGTCCGACGCGTGGGATGCAAGGAAGACGGCCGCTCCAGCCATATCATCCGCTCGCGCCCAGCGTCCGGCCGGAATGCGTTTTAAGATATCGGCATTGCGTTCGCCATCCGCCCGCAGCGCCGCGGTGTTGTTGGTCTCGACATAGCCAGGGGCAATGGCGTTGACGTTGATACCATGGGCTGCCCACTCGTTTGCCATCAGCCGCGTCAGGCCTGCAAGGCCGCTCTTTGCCGCCGTGTAGGATGCAACACGAATCCCGCCTTGGAACGACAGGAGCGAGGCGATGTTGATGATCTTGGCAGGCCTCTTCTCCGCCATCGCCATCCTGGCGAAGGACTGGCAGAGAAAGAACGCCGATTTCAGATTGGTGTCCATGACGGCATCCCAGTCCTCCTCGGTGAAATCGATCGTATCGGCCCGGCGGATGATCCCGGCATTATTGACAAGAATATCGGGGCGATTGCGAATGGCTGCTGCTCGCTCGACGGCAGCGCGCACCTCGTCCATCCTGGAGAGATCGGCCAGGACAGGATGAAACGAACGGCCGCCGGCTGTCACGAGGGCTGCGGTTTCTTCCATCGGCGAACGTCCGACGCCAATGATGTCGGCGCCGGCACCTGCGAGACCGACTGCAATCGCCTGGCCGATGCCCGTATTTGCACCGGTGACGATGGCGCATCTGCCGTAAAGATCGAACGGATTCATCTCAGACTTTCCATCGGGACCTTGTCCATATCGGTGAAGCTCATATTATCGCCGGCCATCGCCCAGATGAACGAATATCACCCGGTGCCGGCACCGGAGTGGATGGACCACCCGGGCGACAGCACCGCATCATGGTTTTTCAACACGAGATGCCGCGTTTCGTGGGGTTCACCCATGAAATGGAAGACACGCGTCGACTCTTCCATGCCGAAGTAGAGATAGACCTCCATGCGCCGGTCATGCACATGCGCCGGCATGGTGTTCCAGACGGAACCCGGCTCGAATATCGTCAGACCGACCAGAAGCTGGCAGCTCTCGCAGACATCCGGATGTACATATTGGTTGATCGTACGGGCATTGGCCTCCTCAGTCGAGCCCGTGCGCACCTTCTTGGCCATGTCGAGCGTGATCAGCACGGTCGGGCAGGCGCGGTGTGCCGGCGCACTCAGGAGATAGAATTCGGCGGGATTTGCTGGGTCGTCACTGCGGAACGACAGCGTGCCCTGCCCCATGCCGACATAGAGCGCATCCTGGAAGCCGAGCGGATAGTCGACGTCGCCGACAATGATCGTGCCCTTGCCACCGATGTTGAGAATGGCGGCCTCGCGACGTTCAAGGAACTGGCTGGTCCCGGTTTCCTTGACCTGGTCGATCACGAGGTCTTGCCCCGCCGGGACGATACCACCCACGATCATCCGGTCGAGATGGCTGTAGGTGAGATTGATCTGGCCTTTCGAAAAAAGCCCCTCAATCAGGAAGTCCTTGCGCAGGCCTTGCGTGTCGCGCTTGGCGGCGTCTTCTGGACCAACGACCTGGCGCACGTTTACGAAAATTGTCACAGCATTTGCCTCTTGGTGTTTGATGGAAGGGTCAGGTGAGGACGACATATCCGGTTAGTTGGCTGAGGCTGGGTTCTGCCTTGTTCACATCGAACACCTTGTGCTGTCGCCGGATTGTATGGTACTGTATGGTGGTTACAAACAAATGTCAACGAGATGACGGTGGCGAAAAGCTTGGACCTTGAGACATTGAAGATCGAGACAGGGGAAACGACCGCCGCTCAGGTCGAACGGGATTTGCGCGAGGCGATCATCCGTCTCGATCTCGCGCCCGGTTCACGTCTGTCCGAGCAGGAGATCGCGTCTCGTCTCGGCGTTTCCCGCCAGCCGGTACGCGAGGCGCTGATCGCCCTCGGAAAATCCAAGCTCGTCGAAATCCGCCCCAATCGCGGGACCGTCGTGGTCCGCATCTCGGCGCGCCAGATGATGGAGGCCCGCTTCGTGCGCGAGGCGATCGAGGTTGCCGTTGTACGGCGGGCCAGCGAAAGCTTCGATACGTGGACGCGGCGAAAGATCGACAGCATCCTCGAGCGCCAGCGAGTGGCAATGACCGACCACGATCACAATGCTTTTCGCCGGGAGGACGAGCAGTTTCATATTGCTATCGCAGAAGGAGCCGGCTGCGGTCTCGCCTGGAACGCGATTTCAGACATCAAGGCGCATATGGATCGGGTTTGCAATCTGCAGCTCCGTAACCCGGCCTCTATGAAAAACCTTATCGAGCAGCACGAGAAGATCGTCACCGCCATCGACGCCCGAAACGCCGATGCCGCAGCCGACGCCATGAGAGTGCATCTGAACGGCATTCTGAATGATCTACCACAGATCGAATCTGACAATCGTGAGCTGTTCGAATAGCGCCGTGCAGTGCTGCGTATGAATACCTAAATCTTACACACGGCTGCCAGCCACGATCAGCCCGTGAGGCGCGCGCGAAACAACGTACAGCCGTCCGTCAGGCGCGACCTGGAGATATCCCGGAATCCAGCCTCGGTCATCCACGCGCGATACTGACCTTCAGTGTACGATTCGCCGTGGCGATAGAGGTTCAAGAATGTGAGATTCAAAAAGACACCCTCAGGCGGGCCGAGGCGGTCATCATCGACGACGCCCCACCCCGCAATTGCGATCTCGCCCCCTGGTGTGAGGCAACGCGCTGCGTTCAGGATCGAACTACGCGCTTGGTCCGGCGGTAAGACCTGGACTACAGCCTTCAGAATCGCCAGATCGTGCCGACCGATCGATGGTGCGACAGTTATGTCTCCCTCTTCGACAACCACGTCGTCGGCGCCGTATTCTGACAGGATAGCTGGCGCGACGGCTGCGACCGTTGGGAGTTCCATCAGCGTCGCCGCAATCTGCGGCCGCCCCTCGCGAAGTCCGACGAGAATAGTCCCGGCGCCCCCGCCGATGTCAATCACCGAACCGATCGCCGAGAGGTCCATCTCTTGGGCCAGATGTCGGCCGAAAATCACCCCGCCCGGTGCGAGCATGCGGCTGAAGGCCACCGCGGCCTCAGGCCCCGCTTCGGAAAAGTCGTGCAATGCAGCCGGCCGGTTCTGTCGCAGCGACTCTGCCGTCAGTAGGTCGGCTCCCCAGAGCTCGCGCAGGAGCGCATGATCGCCGCCACGATAGGTCGGCTTGGACGCGTCGAGGAAGGCCAAGGCTTCGGCTCCGTTGCGAAATTGACCGTCCCTGACTTCGAGGAGACCGATGCTGGCGAGCGCGTAGAGGAGCCGCGACAGACGGTCGGGCTCGATTTTGAGTGCGGCCCCAAGCGTGTCAGCAGTCACAGCGCCGCCACCGAGCCGAGTGAAGATGCCAAGGTCCAGCCCGGCGCGAAGCGCCAAGGCGGGGGCCACCGCTGCGATCAGGTTGTCGATCCGATCAGAATCCACCACGTCACATCCCCTTCGGCGATCTGGTTACTCGGGCGCACACGTCAGTTTGGTTGCGATACATCCTGATGCCGGTTTCGTTCAGAACCGATCACCGTCGATAAACGTTAGTTTGAAAATGCCGATAAGAGGCAATTTTTTGTGAATTTGGATTGTGCACTACTCAGTTCTCTCTACATGAGAGATCTCAAATAAATGCCTGATCTTTTTAACCAGTCCGGGCATGGCATGGATGCCGGCAATCTCAGTACTGTTCTCGAACAAATGCTTTTCTGCCTCTGCTCGTCTGCACAAAATGAGGCTGAGTTCATCGACGAGACTTGGCCTGTCATGGAGCAGTGGCGCCAAGGTCGATTTCTCGATTTCATAAACAACTGTAGAGGCGAGCGCACGCACCGTGCCCGGCTCCCCCGCGCCAGCCAGAAGGCTCGCCTCGCCGAAATAATCGCCCGGCGCCAGTTTGGCGAGTTGAAGCTGCCTGTGGCCTTCTTCGCGTGTGACGGCCAGAACTCCGCTTCGAACGATCACCAGCGACTTCATCTCACTGCCCTGCTCAGCAATCACATCCGACTTACGGAAGGTTCGACGCGACATGGATTTGGCAAGAACTTCCTTTTCGTCGTCGGTGAGCGTTTTGAAAAGCGGGAGGGCGTCGAGGAGTCGCATTTGGCTGGAGCGACTGCTCGTGGCAGGTTCCGTCTTTGCGCCAGATGCTGGTTGAACGATGGGTGTTGCCAAGGGCATGCCAGCCGCCAGGCTGTGGCGATAGATCAGATCGAATATTTCGTTCTGGGCAGTCCCCGCCAGAGCGATATCCGCAACCCGGAACGACAGCTCCAGCTCGACTGCTGAGCCGTCCAGCGATTTTATCTGGATGCTCGGTTCCGGCACGTTCAATATCGTCGTTGAACTCAAAAGGACAGCGCGCATAATATCCACGATGGCCCCCGGCGCCGTCGTTGCCGCGAAGCGCACGGTAAGGCTGACCCCGTGGCTGCGATCGGGGTTGCTTACGTTGATAAGCCTTGCCTTGGCCAAGTCGCTATTGGGGACAACGACGAGGTCGTTTTTGGCGTTCAGCAGGTGCGTTGCCCGCCAATTAGTTTCAACTACCCTGCCCTCGGTACCGTCGCTGAGAACGATCAGATCTCCAATAACATAGGGCCTACCGAGATTGAGGGCGATGCCGGAAAAGACATCGCTCAGGGTGCTTTGCAGTGCCAGGCCAAGAATAATGGCAAGCACACCGGATGTCGCGATCAGTGTGCCGACCGGCAGGCTGAAAACGTTGGCAACGACTGAGAGAACCGCTCCAAGATAGATAATGCCGACGACCAGATCCTGGATAAGCCTCCCCTCCCGCGGACGCCTTTCAAAGATCAAGAACACGCGCGCAAAACCGACAAGGGCCCAGGCGGCGTTGATCCACCAGATCACCTTTGCAATCCCGATGAAAACTTTCTGGACAGCCGAGGCTGTGGCTGGTCCCGCCTCGTAGGGAACGATGCCGTGGTAAAGCAGCAGGGTGGTCAGGACGACAAAGAACGTTACCTGAAAAGTAAGGTGCAATCGCGGATTGTTGCGCAGCGCCACCCGCGAGACGAAAGCCCCGACTGCCGCTAGGGTCCCTGCCTGAATGATCGGATCGGTGATCAGCTCAAAAAATGTCATCTGCCTTCGACGCTAGAACGCTTTGCTGCGGCTCACAAGTTGGTTCTTGCATGGATGAAACGATCACTTCACCCACCCCCGTTCCATGCTGGCCCGACCATGTGCAAATGTGAAGTTTTGTTCAGAGGGCAGTGCCAATATCTGCTCGAAATTATGCGCTGACATGGTGCGGAGCATGAGCACTGCTCACTCGCGGCAGCCAAGGACTTTGCTTCGAGGAACTGACTAACGGCGATGGTCTCTAGACCGTGCTTGAATCTTCTCGGAAATCTATGGTGCGGATAGAGAGCACCGAAAGCGCGTTTTATTGAGTATCATTATGTTTCACAGAATGCAATAAATTGTTGAAATTACTAATTTTTCTGTACCATGCTGTCATGCATGGCTTACACAAACTGACCGCCATCAAGATCAAAACATGTGGCGTAGGAAAGTTCAACGATGGTCATGGGCTCTGGCTGGTCAAGCGGCCGGATGGCGGCGGACAATGGGTTTTACGGCTTGCCATTTACGGGCACCGCAGAGAAATGGGCCTTGGTAGCCTGTCAGACGTCACACTCAAACAGGCACGCGATAAGGCGGCACATTGGCGGGCTGTGGCTAAGGATGGAAAGGACCCGATCAAAGAGCGTGGCAGACTTTTATTGGAGGCACGACTTCGGGATACTTCGTTGCGTTCCATTACCGGCGAAGCATTCGAGGCCAGAAAGGCCGAACTCAAAGGCGATGGTAAAGCCGGGTGTTGGCTCTCTCCTTTGCAAATTCATGTCTTGTCCAAGATTGGCAGCATGCCGGTAGAACTTATCCATCAAGGTAGTGTTAAGGACACCTTGTCGCCAATCTGGCACACCAAGGCTGATGTCGCTAAAAAGGCGTTGAACCGGTTAAGCATCGTTCTTCGCTACGCCGCGGCAAAGGGCTTGGACGTCGATCTGCAGGCGACGGCAAAGGCCAGAGCGCTCCTTGGCAAAAGCCGCCACCAGGCTCAACACATTGCCTCGATTTCCTGGCAGGCTCTGCCGGCATTTTACAGCTCGTTGCAAGAATAAACGGTGACCCATCTTGCGCCTTCGCCTTCTAATTTTGACCGGAGCGCGATCATCGCCACTGCGGATGATGCGGACTGAGCATGTCGATGGCGGCACCTGGACAATTCCGGCCGAGCTAATGAAGGGGCGTCAAGGCGCCACCAGTGATTTCCGCATCCCGCTGAGCTCGGAGGCAATGCGAGTGATCGAGCTTGTCCTGCCCTTTTCGAGGAATGGTTTGTTGTTTTCAGCGCCTCGTGGCGGACCGATATCCGATGCGACGATGGCGCGCCTGATGCAGCGCCGCGGGCTTGAAGCGCGGCCTCACGGATTTCGCAGCAGTTTGCGCATGTGGCTGGCCGAGGAAACGCATGGGCCGCATGAAATTGCCGAAATGACGCTAGCGCATTCATTCGGAAACAAAGTGACCCGCGCCTACCAATGATCTGACTTTCTAGATCAGCGCAGAGTGCTGATGCAGCGCTGGGGCGATTACGTTTCAACCAATGAGCTGTGGAAGACGTCTGCTACTGCCCGCCAGGCGGCAGCAAGTATAGTGTCATCGCAAGAATGAGGTAGACCATTAACATCAATACACCCACGAACCATGTCGAGTGCCCGCCGTTGGTGACGATGGTGGCCGTCATCGTAGCGATGAGCACCATGACAACCGCACCCGGCCAGAATTGCAGGTCCATCGGGCCCGGCCCGATGACGTAACTCAGCAGCACAAGGACTGGTGCAACGAATAGCGCGATTTGCGCAGCACTCCCGAGAGCAATGCCAACGCTCAGATCGAGCCTGTTCTTGCGAGCGCCGGAAAAGGCTGATGCCATTTCCGCGGCACCGCCTACCAACGCCACAACGATAAAGCCCACGAATGCGGGCGTCATTCCGAAGGTAACCGCCGCTTCCTGAACCGATTCGACAAAGATTTCACTTACGAGCGCCACCAGAACCGTGAMGCCCGCCAGCGTAACAAGGGCCACATTAAGAGGCCAACTCGACTCCTCCGAAGCCTCTTCCGTGCTGCCGAAGAGTTCGCTGTGGCTCTTCAGTGAGAATACGAGACCCAATCCATAGGCGATGATCAGGACGACTGACAGGCCGACACTCAGTTTCTGCACAAATTCCGACGGCACTTCAAAATCCGCAGAGACAACTGCTGATGGGATAATCAGGGCGACTGTTGCCAGAAACAGCAAGGTTATCTGCAGGCGCGCATTAGCGCGATTGTAGTCTTGAACGTGGTATTTCAGGCCCCCGAGCAAGAACGACGCTCCCAACATAAACAGGGTGTTGGTGACAATTGCTCCGGCCAGGGAGGCCTTTACCAAGGTAAACTGGCCAAGGCGCAGTGCCGCCAGCGCAATAATGAGTTCRGTGAGATTGCCGAGTGTTGCATTGAGGAGGCCACCGACCGCATCGCCGGTTTTTGCAGCAACGGACTCGGTGGCGTGACTGAGCAGAGTCGCCAACGGAATGATGGCCAATACCGCGAGCAGAAAAAGCAGCGTGTGCGCTTCAGGACCGGCCAACTTCGCCACAAAAACAATGGGCACGAGAGCGAGTAGCCAAAGGATCGGGTTGTGCTGGATTTCTTGCCACAAATAATTCATGACTCCTCCAAATAAAGGCTCGACCGCGGCGCAGGTACGAATTGCGATTAATGACAGTCGRACGTACGGCTTCTACGCCGACCGTCGCGAGCAACCCGGTCTCGCCTGCTAGGAAGAAGGCCGTGCGCCAGTTGCATACGACTCCATGACGTTTCCCCTAAAATCACGCGGTCGTGAGGATGGTAATTTAGTCCTAAGCTGCCGCCGCCGCAACGGGTACACGCAAGGGACGCCTGACGCATACCCGCGGCAGGCTGAGGCTACACCGAGCTTCTCACATGGCCCATCCGAGGCGCGTCCAGCGAGCACTGTTGCATCTGTCTTGCAGAACGGCCGAAACAGGTAAATAGTTAGCTGGAGGACCGAGCTATCTGGATCCGGATTGGCTGGGAAGGGGGCAGCAAAATGCAGCCGAACGTCACAATCCCTCAGCGCGCGCCGCCGCTCTTGAGAATGCTCGATTCAGCGCTTCAAATCGGACTCGTGGGGTTGCTGATCTTTGCCTGCAGCCGCATCATATTGCCGTTCACTGGTATCCTGCTCT
>NZ_JBFUMG010000132.1:0-10182 GCF_054049495.1 Phyllobacterium sp. P5_D12
CATGTCAGCGACAAGCTCCGCCCAACGGTGGCGCAGGGCATCCCGATTGCGATCCATGACCAGCCGAAGGGCGGCGAGTTCGAGTATGGAACGCATCTCGGCGAGTTGCACGACCTGGGCCGAACTCATTTCGAAGACGAAGGTACCGCGCTGGGGGTGGATCTCGACTAGGCCCTGACGCTTCAGTTCCAGAAGCGCCTCGCGCACCGGAGTCTTGCTGACGCCCAGTTCCTGAGCCAGCGCGARTTCCGACAAGGGTTCGCCACACTGCAGCGTTCCGTGTACAATGCGGCTGCGAATATGCGCGGCCGCCTGTTCCGTCAGTGAAGGACCTCTCGCAAGCGTCAGGGTCACAAAGACATCTCCTGTCGTACTTATATCTGAGATATCATATATTAGCCGTATAGACACCTAGATACTTGTAGGGATGGTGGAGCAGATGGCGGAAATTCTCGTTAAGGCTGATGAGCTTGCGAAACGCCTGCTGGCCGCACTTGTGGCCGAAGGCGTCCCTGATGAGGGAGCAGCCGCTACGACAAAAGCCCTGATGCACGCATCTCTCCTCGGCGTGGACAGTCATGGCGCGCGATTGATCACACATTATTGCAAGGTCCTGCGCGGCGGGCGGGTCAATGCGCGAGCTGCTGTTTCATGCCACCGCACCGGTCCTGCCACGGCCATGGTCGACGGCGACAATGGGCTTGGCCATCTAACCGCATATCGCGCTGTGGTTGTCGCCATCGAGCTCGCCCGCGAAAGCGGCATAGGTGCCGTTGGTGCGACACGTTCCTCACATTTAGGGGCCGCAGGCGCTTATGCGCTCGCCATTGCGGAAGCAGGCATGATCGGCTTTGCCACCACCAATACCAATTCGGTCGTGGCGCTCTTCGACGGTGCCGAGCCATTTCACGGAACCAACCCGCTTGCCTTTGCCGCGCCGGTTAAGGGCGAAAAACCATGGCTGCTCGACATGGCAACTTCGTCCATCCCGCTCAACCGCGTCCTGCTCTACCGTTCCTTGGATAAAGAGTTGCCTGAGGGCGTTGCAGCAGACGCTGCCGGCGCACCGACCCGCGATCCGAATGTTGCGCAGATCTTGTTGCCACTTGGTGGTGCGGATTTCGGTTTCAAGGGTGCCGGACTTGCCGGTGTCGCGACACTACTTTCCGCCGTATTGACAGGTACGACGCTCGACCCTGATTTTATCCCGATGGTCGACAGCGATGACATATCGACGCCGCGCAATATGGGACATTTCTTTCTGGCTATCGATCCTGCACGCTTCGCAGGCGCGAACATCTTCGCCGCAGGCATACGTGCCTATCTCGATCAGCTTAGGGCGGTTCCCGCAGTTGATGGCGGGAAGGTCATGGCGCCAGGCGATCGCGAATGGGCCGTGGAAGAGCAGCGCCTGCGAGACGGCATACCGCTCGATCCCGATACAGCGGCGTTTCTTGGCTTTTAGTCGGGCCGCCAATTTTTCCCATCAAAACCACTCAAAAAGAGTTGCACACCTCATTTCGCTGATCTAAGACTTTAGGCGGAGGAGAATTCTCGTGGGGAAGATGACGCTCGAAGACGTCGCCCGAGAAGCCGGTGTCAGTCTAGCAACGGTCGATCGTGTCGTGAACGGAAGGATCGGTGTGCACGCGCGCACCATCGAACGCGTCAATGCGGCCATCAAACAGCTTGGCTTTCTACCGGATCCACACGCGTCCCGGCTCGCTCGCGGACGCGACTATGATTTCCGCATCATCCTACCCACCGGCGAAAATGAATTCATGATGGCCCTTGGCGCCGAGTTCCGCGCCACGCGCGAGCGGCAGTTGCAAGAGCGTGTCCGCCTGTCGATCCAGCACGTCGATACGTTCGACGGCGAGGCACTCGCGGCGGCCCTCGAAAGGCTTCCGTCCGGCATAGACGGTGTCGCTGTCGTTGCGCTCGATCATCCCGCCGTCACCGAGGCGATCAACGCGCTTGCCGATGCCGGCGTGGTCGTACTTACTCTCGTGTCCGACGTGCCGAATTCACGGCGGGCGCATTATGTCGGCATCGACAACTTTGCCGCCGGACGGACAGCCGCCTCGCTGATCGGCCGTTTCGTCGGGCCGCGCAAGGGCAAGGTCGGCATGATCGCCGGGTCGCTGGCATTGCGCGATCACGTCGAGCGCCAATTCGGTTTCGAACAGATACTCTCCCGAGAATATCCAAATCTCGAAGTGCTTCCTGTGCGCGAGGCCCGTGACGAGAACGCACGCGTTGAGGCCGTCACCCGCTCGCTCTTGCGGGATCATCCGGACCTCGTCGCCATCTACAATGCCGGCGGCGGGCAAGCAGGCGTCATCGCTGCACTCGAAGCGACAAACCACGTTTCCGACGTGATCTTCGTCGCGCACGAACTGACGCCCTCGACGCGCCGCCATCTCGTCCGCGGCACGGTGGACGCGCTCATCAATCAGGATACAGGTCATATGGCGCGCAGCGCTGCCCGCATCCTGACTGCCTTGCGCGAGGGACGTCCGATCGTGCCGGGTCAGGAACATATTCGCATCGACATATTTCTCAGGGACAACATGCCTTGACGGCAAAATCTGGAATTGGAGGATTGACATGAAGACGATCAAGGGACCGGCCATTTTCCTCGCGCAGTTCGCGGGCGATGCAGCGCCGTTCAATTCGCTTGATGCCATGTGCGGGTGGGCAGCAGGGCTGGGCTACAAGGGTATTCAGATACCGGCTTGGGATGGGCGCCTCATCGATCTGAAGAAGGCTTCAGATTCCAAGGACTATTGCGACGAGATCGCCGGTGTCGCCGCTTCGCATGGCCTGACCATCACAGAACTCGCGACCCACCTTCAGGGCCAGCTCGTGGCGGTTCATCCTGTCTATGACGAGCTGATGGATGGCTTTGCCGCACCGGAAGTGCATGGCAATCCGAAGGCGAGGCAAGAGTGGGCAGTGGATCAGCTCAAGCGTGCAGCGCGCGCTTCAAAACACCTCGGCCTGAAGGCTATACCGACCTTCTCCGGCGCACTCGCTTGGCCGTTCCTGTATCCGTTTCCGCAGCGTCCGGCGGGTCTCGTTGAAGCGGCATTCGATGAGCTGGCGAAACGCTGGACACCGATCCTGAACTACTTCGACGAGCAGGGCGTCGATGCCGCCTATGAGATCCATCCCGGAGAAGATCTGCACGACGGCATCACTTACGAGATGTTCCTTGAGCGGGTGAAAAATCATTCCCGCGCCAATCTCCTCTATGATCCGTCTCACTTCGTCCTGCAGCAGCTCGACTACCTCGACTATATCGACATCTACCACGAGAAGATCAAAGCCTTTCACGTCAAGGACGCCGAGTTCAATCCGACCGGCCGGCAGGGCGTTTATGGCGGCTACCAGTCGTGGGTCGATCGTGCAGGCCGTTTCCGTTCGCTCGGGGACGGACAGGTTGATTTCGGTGCGATCTTTTCCAAGTTGACCGCCTATGATTTCGATGGCTGGGCAGTGCTTGAATGGGAATGCGCCTTGAAGCATCCGGAAGACGGCGCGCGCGAGGGAGCGCAGTTCATCGACGCGCACCTGATCCGTGTCACCGAGCGCGCTTTTGATGATTTTGCCGGCTCTGGCACCGACGACGCGGCCAATCGCCGTATTCTTGGCCTGAAATAGAGGATCGAATAATGGCTATTGGAGCATCCAAGGAGAAATCCGCAAGCCGCCGCATTCGTATCGGTATGGTCGGAGGCGGGCAGGGCGCTTTCATCGGCGCGGTCCATCGTATTGCCCTGCGCATGGACGACCAGTATGAGCTCGTTGCAGGCGCGCTCTCTTCCGATCCGGCGCGCGCCAAAGCTTCCGCGAAGGAAATCGGTATCCCCGAAGACCGCGCCTACACCTCGTTCGAGGAGATGGCCAAGGCCGAGGCCAAGCGTCCTGACGGCATCGAAGCGGTTTCCATTGTCACGCCGAACCACATGCACGCCCCGGCGGCAAAGGCATTCCTGAAAGCGGGTATCCACGTCATCTGCGACAAACCGCTGACCACCACGGTCAAGGAAGCCAAGGAACTCGTGTCGCTGGTCAACAAGACCGGCAAGCTCTTCGTCGTCACGCATAATTACACCGGTTATCCAATGATGCGGCAGGCGCGCGCCATGGTGGCAAAGGGGGTGCTCGGCGACATTCGCGTCGTGCAGGCGGAATATCCGCAAGACTGGATGACAGAGAAAACCGAAGCCACAGGCAACAAGCAGGCCGAATGGCGCATCGATCCGAAGCGTTCGGGTGCGGGCGGTGCTATCGGCGATATCGGCACGCACGCCTATAATCTTGCCTGCTTCGTTTCAGGTCTCAAGCTCAAACAACTCTGCGCTGAGCTCACCAGTTTTGGCGAGGGCAGGGTGCTCGACGACGATGTGCAAATTCTTATGCGCTTCGACGGCGGTGCCAAGGGCATGATCTGGACGAGCCAGGTGGCGCCAGGCAATGAGAACGGCCTCAAGCTGCGCATCTACGGCACCAAGGGCGGGCTGGAATGGACGCAGGCCGATCCGAACTATCTCTGGTACACGCCTTTCGGCAAACCGAAGCAGTTGCTCACGCGCGGAGGTGCTGGCGCATCGCCGGAGGCAGCGCGTTTGACCCGCGTTCCATCCGGCCATCCGGAAGGCTATCTCGAGGGCTTCGCGAACATCTATTCAGAGGCTGCGCAAGCGATCATCGCTGCACGAAGTGGAAAAAAGCAGCCTAAGGATGTGATTTTTCCGACTGTGGACGATGGGCTTGCGGGGATGGAATTCATCGAGGCAGCGGTGAAGTCGTCCAAGGCGGGCGGCGTCTGGACGAAGGTGTGATGAGCGACAACCCAACCAAGGCTGCGACTGTGCCGGTGCTCGAAGCACGAGGTATTGCCAAAGCGTTCGGCCCGGTCGAAGTGCTGACGGATATCAGCCTGAGCGTCATGCCCGGCGAAGTGCATGCCATCATCGGCGAAAACGGTGCCGGCAAGTCGACGCTGATGAAGCTCATGAGCGGACACCTAAAGCCGACGCGCGGTACCGTCGCGATGGATGGGGAACCGGTAAGTTTTGCCGGACCCGTTGACGCGGAACATCGTGGTCTGGTGCTGGTGCACCAAGAGATATTGCTGGCGCCCGACCTGACCGTAGCGCAAAACATCTTCATGGGACGCGAGTTGAAGCGCGGGCTCATGGTCAATGACCGCGAGATGAACCGCCAGTCCGCCGAAGCTGTGCAAAGTCTCGGAGCGGATATCGATCCGACGACCCAGATTTCTCGGCTTTCCATCGCCCGGCGCCAACTGGTCCAGATCGCTCGCGCACTTCAGGTGCCGCATCGCGTCGTGATCTTCGATGAGCCGACCGCGTCGCTGACACCGTTCGAAACGGAAGCGCTGCTGAAGGTTATCCGCGATCTTCGGGACAAGGGTGTGGCCATCCTTTATATCTCGCATCGCCTGCCGGAAGTCGGCGCCATCGCCGACCGCATCACGGTGCTGCGCGACGGCAAGCTCATCGCCACACGCGACGCCTCGGAATTGCAGCCGGTGGATATGGCGCGGCTGATGGTCGGGCGTGACATGTCGAAGCTCTATCCGGAGCGCGAGGATACGGCGAGCCATCAGAACGTGCTGGAGGTCCAGAACTTCGATGTCCCTGGATATGCACGCGATGCATCGTTCACCTTGCGCAAAGGCGAAATTTTGGGTTTTGCGGGGCTGATCGRCGCTGGCCGGACCGAGCTTCTCGAAGGCATCGTCGGGTTGCGCACCGGCCATGGCGAAGTCAAGCTCAACGGCAATCCGGTCAAGTTCAAAACGGTGCGCGACAGTATGGCTGCGGGCATCGTTTACCTGAGCGAAGATCGCAAGGGCAAAGGGCTGCTCCTTGCGCAGGATCTGCGTACGAACCTCACACTGGCAACACTGGAGAAGTTCACCAGAGGTCCGCTCATCGAGCGCAAGCGTGAAGATAACAGCCTCGACAAGGCGATTACCGATTTCGATATTCGCGCCCGTCGCCGCGACCTCCTTGCCGGGCAGCTCTCCGGCGGCAACCAGCAGAAGCTGCTTTTGGCCAAGATGATGCTGCTTGAGCCCAGCATCGTCATCATCGACGAACCGACACGCGGCATCGATATCGGCACCAAGGAACAGATCTATAAATTCATTGCCGATCTCGCCAAGGCGGGCAAATCGGTCGTCGTGATTTCCTCGGAAATGCAGGAACTCATCGGCATATGCCACCGTATCCTCGTCATGCGTTCGTCACGCATTGTTGGCGAGGTTACGGGCGAGGCGATGACCGAAGACGAAATCGTCGTCTACGCCACTGGCGTCAAAATCAACGAAGCAGAGCTTTACTCGGCGGGGAACGCATGACCGACACGAAAACAATCACCGACACACGCGGTTTTGGCCGCAAGCTGGCGGATCTCGACAAGACGGCCGTTGCGCCATTCCTGGCGCTTGCCGCGTTGTTCGTTCTCGGTGCGCTGGTCAATCCAAATTTCCTGTCGATCGACAACCTGCTCAACGTCCTCACCCGGTCGTCCTTCATTGCCATCATTGCGATTGGCGCGACATTCGTCATTTCCGCAGGCGGTCTCGATCTGTCGGTTGGATCCATGGCGGCGCTTGTCGCCGGCATCATGATCCTGTTCCTGAATTCAGGAGCAATCGATGGCGACATGGCCATGCTGGCCACGGGTATCGTGGTTGCAATCGGTGTCGGCGCTCTTGCGGGGCTGCTCAACGGTGCGGTCATTACCATCGGCAAGATCGAACCTTTCATCGTCACGCTCGGCACCATGGCGATCTTCCGGTCGGTCACGGTCTGGCTGGCGGATGGCGGCTCGATCGCGATGAAATCCATTGCGATGCGCAATATGTTCCGCCCGGTCTATACCGGGGTGTTTCTCGGCCTGCCGATACCGGTCTGGGTCATCATTGCAGCCGGCCTGCTCGGCGCGTTCATCCTTTACAAGACATCGTTCGGACGACACGTGATCGCCGTCGGTTCAAACGAGGATGTGGCAAAATATTCGGGGATCCACGTCAATCGCGTCCGCGCCATGACCTATATCATTCAAGGCATCTGCGTCGCCATCGCCGTCGTCGTTTACGTTCCGCGCCTCGGCGCGGCGACCACGACAACAGGCATGCTATGGGAGCTGCAGGCGATCACCGCAGTGGTCATCGGCGGCACTGCACTGCGTGGCGGTGTCGGCCGCATCTGGGGGACGATCTGCGGCGCCTTCATGCTGGAGATCGTCGGCAACATCATGGTGCTGTCGAATATCGTCAGTGAATATCTGATCGGCGCGGTACAGGGCACGATCATCATTATCGCCATGCTGGTGCAGCGCACCCTGCAAAAGAAAAAATAGTCGGCAGACTATACGCATAAGGGGGCGGGAGGCTGCTCCTTCTAAGGGAACGGGGGGAAAAGGGCCACCCACCGAGCCGCAATCAAGGCCCGAGCTAAATTGGGAGAAACTAAATGCGTAAACTTTTGATCGGTCTTGCCGGGGCGGCGCTCGCTTCGACCATGACCTTCGCCTACGCTCAGGACAAAAAAGAGGTCAACATCGCTGTCTCCATTCCGGCGGCAGATCATGGCTGGACAGGCGGCGTTGTCTACCACGCCGAACGGGCTGCCAAGCTTCTTGAAGCTGCTCATCCGGGCCTCAAGATCACCATCAAGACTTCGCCGGATGGTGCATCGCAGGCGAATGCACTGGAAGACCTGACCACGCAGGGCATCGACGCGCTCGTTACCCTGCCGCACAATTCCGACGAACTGACCGATCCGCTGCGTCAAGTCAAGGAAAAGGGCGTGTTCGTCACCGTGGTTGACCGCGCTCTGTCCGATCCGACGATTCAGGATCTTTATGTTGCCGGTAACAACCCGGAGCTCGGCCGCGTCGCTGGCGAATACCTCAAGGACACGCTGAAGACTGGCGACGTCGCCGTTATCCGTGGTCTGCCGATCGTCATCGACGAAGAGCGCCAGAAGGGTTTTGACGATGCGATCGCCGGTAGCGGTATCAAGGTTCTCGACAAGCAATTCGGTAACTGGTCACGCGACGATGCCTTCAAGATCATGCAGGACTACCTGACCAAGTTTCCGAAGATCGACGCCGTGTGGTGCCAGGATGACGATATGGCTGTCGGCGTACTCGAGGCCATCAGCCAGGCAAAGCGCACTGACATCAAGATGGTCATCGGCGGCGCCGGCATGAAGGACATGATCAAGCGCGTTGCCGACGGCGATGCAATGACACCGATCAACGTGCTCTATCCGCCTTCAATGATTGCGACGGCAATGGAACTCACGGTCGCAAACTTCTACGACCAGGTTCCTGTGCGCGGCAAATACATCCTCGATGCCACGCTGGTCACCAAGGATAACGCCAAGGAGTTCTACTTCCCGGATTCGCCCTTCTGATCTGAGACGCATATCCCATTGAAAAAGAAGGGCCCGCAAGGGCCCTTTTTGTTTGGTCAGGGTTGGCGCCGGGGGGACTCTAACCCCGACGCCACCCTGTTGCGGCAAGCAGGAATATGGCTGTAACAGCGGTCATGCTATGGCCAATGCTTGCTGCAAATTGGAAGGTCTTTTTAACTTGAGTTATTGACTCTCGTTTAGGTTGAGTAATAAAGATGAATAAGATAGTCAAGTTTAAATAAGCGGGATGATGCGGGCAGCGTTGTCCCGGACAAAAAGGAACAGAAAAGGCTCACTGCCATGTCCCCACGTCAAATCATCGATATGCAGGTGCGTCTCCCCAACACTGCGCCGGTTCGCGCCAATTTTACCGCGCCGATACAAAAGGACATCCGCGTCTACGGTAGCGACATCCTTTTCGACGGCACCAATGAGGTTGGTATTGAACACGCTGGCTCTCTCTACCGTCTCAAAATTACCCGGCAGGGCAAACTGATCCTGAATAAATAATTCCCATCAACAGGCTAGAAACATGACTGACGCAGTAAAACCAACACCCGAGGCAATTCGGCAGGCGCGGGCGGACAACCCGAAAATGCGCGAGCGCGACCTTGCGCTGCAGCTGCAGATCTCAGAAGCCGATCTGGTGGCCGCCTATTGCAGGATCAATGTCGTCCGCATCAACCCGCACATCGAAACCTTTCTGACTGAAATCGAATCGCTTGGCGAAGTGATGGCGCTCACCCGCAACGAGAGCGCCGTACATGAGAAGATCGGTGTCTATGACAAGCCGATCGTCGGCAAGCACGCCTCCATGCTGCTCGGCGAGCAGATCGATATGCGGCTTTTTCCCAATGCCTGGGCACATGGCTTTGCCGTCGAAAAGCAGGACGGCGAAGACGTACGCCGCAGCCTGCAATTTTTCGATGCAGCCGGCGAGGCCATCCACAAGATCCACCTTCGCCCAGCCTCCAATCTGGAAGCCTACCAAACTCTCGTAGCCAAACTTCGTCTCGATGATCAGTCACAGTCCGTGCAACTGATAGCCCTGCCGAAGCCGGAGGAAAAAACCGCAGAGCTTGAAGAACTGGACGCGACCGGCTTGCGCGACCGCTGGACCCAGATGAAGGATGTACACGAATTTTTCGGCATCCTGCGTTCGCTGAATATGACCCGTCATCAGGCGGTACAGGTGATCGGACAGGACTACGCGTGGCAACTCGATACGGCCGCATTGACCGCAATGATGCACGATACAGCGCAGGAGCAGCTGCCGATCATGTGCTTTATCGGCAATCGCGGTTGCATCCAGATTCATTCGGGACCAATTCACAACGTGAAGCCGATGGGCCCGTGGATCAACATCCTCGACGAAACCTTTCATATGCATCTGCGTACTGATCACATTGCCGAGCTTTGGGCAGTGCGCAAGCCTACCAAGGACGGGCATGTTACCTCGCTCGAAGCCTACGGTGCCGAAGGCGACATGATCATTCAGTTCTTCGGCAAGCGCCACGAGGGATCGGGTGAACGTGGCGATTGGCGTCAGCTCGTCGAAGCTCTGCCGCGCCTGATGCGCGCTGCGGCATAGGAAATCACAATGAAAAAATTCCCGCTCATAGCGGCAGTGCTCGGCATTCTGGCGCTGCCGGCGAATGCGGTTGCCGAAGAAATCTCCGGCCCCATTCCCGATGCAAGTCGTGTAGTCTCCATCGGC
>NZ_JBFUMG010000133.1:0-10148 GCF_054049495.1 Phyllobacterium sp. P5_D12
GAGCACGCGTGCTTGATGTTTGCCGTGTGGTGGATTCCGCAATCGTAACTGGCAGGCGGAATCTGGTTCCGTTTGAGCGACTGGTGCAGGAAATCCAGACACACGAGGAGCGGGAGCAGGATGCGATAGTCAAATCGCTGTTCGAGTTCCGCGAATCCCGCGCCCAATCCGATCTCGCGCCGGGTTCGTCGTTTACCCTCGCCCCACGTTCCGATATCGAGCTTGCGCTCGTCGTTTCACCTAATGAATCGGGTGGGCTGGATGGGTTGTTCGACTATGCGGAGGATATCTACGAACCTGGCTTGATCGAGCGGGCCTCTATCCATTTTGGTCGGATCCTGGCCCAAGCCATCGGTGGGACGGACATCCGGATCAAGGATATCCAGTTCATTGCCAAGGACGAACTCGACATCCTGTCCGCTCCCTATGAGGATGAGGGCGTCAATGACGATCGCCCCGTGCATGAACACATCGCCGCGCATGCGGCACGCACGCCGGACAAAACAGCCATCATCTATGCCGACGAAGTCTGGAGCCATGCCAGACTCGACCAAAGCGCCAATCGACTTGCACACCGTCTGGTCAAGCTCGGCGTTGAGGCGGACATAAGCGTTGCCATCGCGGTTAAGCGCTCGCCGGAGGCCATTGTCGGCATCCTTGCAACGCTGAAAGCAGGCGGTGCGTATGTTCCGGTGGAGCCCGATCATCCGACAACACGCAATCACCATATCCTGCACGATGGCGGGGTGAAGGTAATCCTGACCAACAGCTGGCTGCTCTACCGTATTCCTGATGGACTTGACGCCATCATTCTGGAGCTGGACAAACTTGACCTGAGCCAGGAATCCCACACAGCCCCTGATGTGCATGTTCACAAGGACCAGCTCGCCTATATTATGTACACGTCCGGTTCGACCGGACTTCCCAAGGGAGTGGCCGTCGAACATGGTCCCCTGACCCACCACATGCAGAATTCTTCCCGTGTCTATGGGATGAGCGAGCTATCGCGCGAATTGCCATTTCTGCCCTTCAGTTCCGATGGCGGGCACGAACGATGGATGAATCCGCTTATGGAAGGCGGTAGTATCATCCTTCCCGACCAGCCACTCTGGACACCGGAAGAAACGTTGACGGCGATGCGCAAGCATGGTGCCAACAATGCCAGCATTCCGACGACCTACCTCCAGCAGCTGGCCGAATGGGCTGATCTCACCGACAGCGCACCCCCGATGCGGCTCTATTCATTCGGCGGCGAGGGTCTCGCCCAGCAGACTTTCGATCTTTTGTCGAAAGCGTTGAAGTCGGAATGGCTGATCAACGGCTATGGCCCCACCGAAACCATCATGACGCCGATGGTCTGGAAAGTGCGGGCTGGTCAGAAGTTCGAAGGGACTTACGCGCCAATCGGTCGCGCGGTTGGCAATCGCCGCGTCTATGTGCTCGACCCTGATTTGAACCCCTGCCCTATCGGAGTGACAGGGGAGCTTTACATTGCCGGCGAAGGCATGGCCCGTGGTTATATCGGCAAGCCTGACATTACCGCCGACCGTTTCATTCCCGATCCGTTTTCAAAGGAAGGCGGACGCCTTTATCGTTCTGGCGACCTCACTCGCTGGCGCGAGGACGGCACCGTGGAATTTGTCGGCCGCGTCGATCATCAGGTCAAACTGCGAGGCTATCGCATCGAACTCGGTGAGATCGAAGCTGCACTGCTGCAACAGGATGGCGTTGGCGAAGCCCTCGTCGTCCTGCGTGACGACGATGCGACCAAGCAGAAGATGCTCGTCGCCTATGTCGTGCCAAAACAGGGGCGGGAACTGGAGATCGCCGATATTCATTCGGCGCTCGAGCGTGCCTTGCCCGCCTATATGGTTCCCTCTGCGATCGTTCCGCTCTCGAGCATGCCGATCAATCCGAACAGCAAGCTCGATCGCTTCGCACTCCCGGCGCCAACACCCCTCAAGCGAACGATTGTCGAGCCTCAAAACGCGGTGGAAGCAGACGTTCTTGATATCTGGCAACAGATCCTGAATGTCAGCCCAATCAGCGTCGAGGACAATTTCTTTGCCATCGGCGGCAATTCTCTCGGCGCTATCCGGATTCTTTCCGCGTTGCGTCAGCGCAAGCCGCAGAACCGCACGACAATTGCCGATCTCTTCAACAATCCGACGATCCGCTCTTTCGCCAAAATCATTGAGGCGGGCAACGATCAGGCCGGAAGTGAGGTGATTGTGCTGCGAGCCTCGGGCACAAAGCCCATGCTCTATTGCTTCCCCGGTCTGCTGGTCAGCACGCGCGAATACGTCAAGCTGGTCGACTATCTTGGAGCGGACCAGCCCGCGACCGGCTTTATCTGCTATTCGCTCTCGGAGCAAAAGCAGATCGGTGCCTCGGTCGATGAGATCATCGAGAGTTATGTCGACTACATCAGAAGCCACAGCAAAGGCCAGCCCTGTTATTTCCTCGGCTGGTCATGGGGCGGCTTGTTGGCCTATGAGGCGGCGCGCAGGCTTGGCGATGAGATTGATCTGCGTCTGATCACCATGGTCGACGTTTGCGACCTCGGAACTGAATTCGCCATTGGCTCAACGCCCCGGTTCAAGCCGGGTGAGCGCGACCAGTTGCACCAGATGGTGCAGGAGTGGCTAGCGCAGACCGCGATGCGCGCGGAATGGGACCGGCTGCTTGGTGTCATGGACGCCGATACCTATGACCAGTTCCTGCGTTTTGTCGGCGATGAGAAGGATGCACTGCCAACCGATGGTCCCGATATCAGCAGTCGGGAGCACACGTTCTGGATCCTGATCGACAATGCCCTGATCTTCCGACGTCATCGATTGCAGCCTCACAATGTACCCATCCACTCCTGGGCGGCCGACGACAGTCTGAACCGGGGCCTCAATCTCATCGACTGGCGCCGCTATTCCCCTCGAGCTAACCCTGCGGAAATCATCTCCGGCACCAACCATTTGCACGTGATCGGCTCGCAGGCGTTTCACAGCCGGCTGGCACACCGGCTGAATGAAGCTCTTTGACCAACGCGTCACCGAAAGGAATTCTGATGACTGCGATGTTTGCCACCAATGATCGGGCCAGTCCCGCAAGCGATACCCTGGATCTGGGCGGTATCGGTATCGGACCTTCGAACCTCAGCCTGGCATCGCTCCTTGACAGCGTAGGAAATGTTCGGGCGCATTTTTACGAGAGCCGCACAAGTTTCGATTGGCATCCGGGCATGATGCTGCCGGATGTCGAACTGCAATCTTCCTATCTGAAGGACCTCGTCACTCCGGTCATGCCGACCAGCCCATGGTCGTTCATTTCCTACCTCGTTGCGCATAAGCGGCTTTATGCTTTCCTCAACGCCCATTACGATGCGGTGCCGCGTCGCGAGTTTGCCCGGTATCTCGAGTGGGTCGCTAGCCAGCTAAAGAGCCTCAGTTTTGACTCCACCGTACGGGAGGTTAAATTCGACAAGGATAAATTTCTTGTCCAATTCGATAGCGGTGCGGTAACCGCCAGAAATCTCGTGCTCGGTACTGGTACTACATCATTCGTACCGTCTTGGGCGACACCCTTTCTCGGTGAGAGATGCTTCCACAATTCGGAGGCAAAGCACCGCCTGCCTGGCCTCAATGCGTCGCGCATCGCGGTGATTGGCGGTGGACAGAGTGGCGGTGAAGTCGTGGAAGCGCTGCTGAACTCAAAGTCGACGCTGAAGGAACTCAACTGGTTCAGCCGCCGGCATAATTTCGAGCCGATCAACGATACAGCGTTTTCCAATCAGGTGTTCTCGCCGGAATATGTCTACGCCTATCTCAATCTTAACAGCGACCAGAAGCTGGACGCACTGAAAGCGTCGGTCCTGACCAGTGACGGTCTGTCTATTTCGACGATCAACGCCATCTACCGGCGACTCTATAGCCTGCGCTATCTGGAAAACCGGAGCATCGAGGCGAAACTTTCGCCCAACCGCGATGTCATCCAGGTGGAAGGTGACAAGGATGGCTATCGCCTGATCGTACGCAATCGTTTTGATGGGGGCGTTGAGGTCGCCCATGCAGATGCAATTGTCCTGGCAACGGGGTATCAGTTCAAGCTTCCCGACTCATTTGCCGGTTTACAGGACCGCATTCAGTTCGACCGTCATAATAGGCCCGTTTTGGACGACAGATACTGCCTCAACTGGAGCGGCCCAAAACAGAACCGGATTTTTGCGCAGAACGCCGGGCGGTACAGCCACGGGATTGCTGACTCGCAGCTGAGCCTCATGGCATGGCGCAGCGCGCACATCATCAACTCGCTTGTGGGCCGGCCGCACTTCGATCTGGAGCCGCACGACTCGCAGGTGAACTGGCTTTCGAGCGGACACGACACTCTTGGGCAGAACATCGCCGTCGACTATTGAACAGGATGGAGCAATTCACGCTGACGAAAGAGCAATTCCTCTCCCCCCGACTGTGCTGAAACAGCAATCAAATGACCGGAAGATGCGAGAAAAAGGCGGTGATGCCACAAGGCGTCATCGCCACTTGGCACCTTATCCATGCGAATAGCGTTCGTCTGGCGATCCAACCGGATGTTCAGTTGTTCCGGCGCTGCGGTCAGGCCGGTGCCTGTCGCCTTGAGGTAACTCTCCTTCAAGGTCCAATAGCTCAGAAGCCGCGATTGACGCGCCGAGCCGCCCAGCACCGAGAGCATCTCGGACTCTGCCGCTGAGCAGAACAATGAAGCTGTCTCGGGTTCAATCACCGTCGTGAGAGCTTCGACGTCGATACCCAGTGCCACGGCGTCCCGGCTGATCGCGAAGGCCGCAAACCCTTCCGTGTTGGACAGGTTGAAGGCAATTCCGTCGGACTGCCCGGCGAGAGCTGGTTTGCCGTGCAGTCCGGCGACAATGTTCAGATCGGCAATTGGCACGGCCGTATAAAGCGAGAGGACCGATCGCTGCAAGTACCGCCCCGCCATAAACGCTCGGGCATCTTTTTCAAAATGGAAGTTCGCAGCTCGCGCCCGTTCGTCGGCGACCAATGCAAGACTTATTGTATTCCAGTCCGCGTCGGGCCCATAGGCCCACCACCAGATATCAACGCCGGATCCCACCTGATCGACGCGCGAGGTTGGAATACCCGGCAAGTCCGACAGGGGATCGCACGGCAGCGTCATGATCACAGTCTTCTGACGGCGAATGCATTCTGTATCGCACGATTGACGGCAACCGGCAGCAATGACATGTGATTCTCACCGGGATGGATTTCAAATTGCGCCTGTATTGGCCGACCCGGCAGGTTGTTCAGCCGCTCCACCAATTCCACGGCATTCACATCGTTCAGTGTGACTTTTTTCTGCTCGAGCCGCTCAGCCTCATCCGACGCCCCAAGCTGAAACGGCGCCAGTTTGTCGGTTTCATACTCGCCGCAGGAGAGGAACAGCCTTGCGTTCTCATTCGTCCGGGGAGCAGTGGCAAACGCCCGATAGAATTGATCGACGACACGGTCTTCCCAATAGATCGATGGGCTGGCGGCAATCCAGGTCGTAAAGGCCGAAGGTGAAGTGAAGAGGCTGTACAGCACGAAAAGACCGCCAAAGGAGTGGCCGAAGAGCGCTTGGCGGCTCCGGTCAATCGGATGCGTTGCCTCGACGACCGGCTTTATCTGTTCCTTGATAAACTCCAGGAATTCATTGGCACCGCCGGTTTTCACTACCGGGCTGTTTTCGTAGAATGGCGGATAGGTCTGGCCGGGCGGGGGGCTAAGGTCCCAGGAACGGCGCAGAGGATCATATGCAGCGTCGAGGGGGTAGCCGATCGTCACGACAACTCCATGTCCGACGTTCGTACCGCTCGGATAGCTCGCCTGCGCCCGCATGACATCGACTGCCGTGCCGATCACCGCATTGCCGTCCGTCATGTAAAGCACCGGCCAACCCTGCTCAGGTGCATGGCCGGGCGGAGAATAGACAAATATCCGGTAGACCGCGCCATTTCGATCGGAAATCACATCGTGAAATGTTGTGTGTCCGACCAAAGCGGGCGATGAATTCGGAAATGTTTGCATAGATCCATCGCTATGGGATTTCGGGCAGGTCTGCTCGGGTGCGTACTGTCCCGTCCCGCGTCAGTTATAAAACATGACTGATCTAGTCAATATTAATTTCATCGTCGAAGCATCGAGACCTACGCAAAAATAAAAGGCCGGTGCGAACACCGACCTTTTTTGTTGGTCGCAATGGTTCAGGCTATCTTCTCTCGAACCGGAAGTTTCCAACCCGGCCGGATGAAGTGGCACGTATAGCCGTTCGGAATGCGCTCGAGATAATCCTGATGCTCGGGCTCGGCTTCCCAGAAATCTCCGGCTGGCGCAACTTCAGTCACCACCTTGGCAGGCCACAGGCCGGAGGCGTCGACATCCTCAATGGTGTCTTTTGCAATCCGCTCCTGATCTTCCGACGTATAGAAGATCGCCGAACGATAGCTCAGTCCAACGTCGTTGCCTTGACGGTTACGTGTGCTCGGATCGTGGATCTGAAAGAAGAACTCGAGAATTTGCCGATAGCTGATCCGATCGGGATCAAAGACGATCTCGATGGCCTCCGCATGGGTTCCGTGGTTACGGTAGGTTGCATTCGGCACGTCACCGCCGGAGTAGCCGACACGTGTCGAGATGACACCGTCATAGCGCCGGAAAAGATCTTGCATCCCCCAGAAACAGCCGCCGGCCAGCACTGCCCGTTCTTGTGTCATTGGATGTCCTCCATTCATTTGTGATGGAATCTGCAGCACCTTATGCCTTTGAGGCACACTCTGTCACTGCATCGTTTCGGTAGAGATGTCGGGATTGCGGCTCGAGAAGTCAATCCCGGGTGCCGCAAGTTGGGGATCGCCTTGCGCAATCAACGCGGCCAAAGGCGACGGTTCCCGAGGGTCGGTGTCATAGACGCATGGCGAGATCAGCACTGCCATGCCGATCAGGGATAAAATGGCAAATCGCATGATATGTCTCCTCAAAGGTCTTGGCCTCGGGCCCGACGCCCGAGGCATTGCCATCTTCGGTCAGCCCTGCTTTGCAGTCGGAGCTGGCATAGTCTTGGCCGCCTGTTGGCCTTTCGCCTCGGCCAGCAGATCCTGAATGACCTTCTCGGACTCCTCATAGTCGCCTTCGCCGAAATGGTGGTACCTGATCTGGCCCTTGGCATCGATGAAGTAATGGGCTGGCCAATAGCTGTTGTCGAACGCTTTCCAGATGGCAAAATTGTTGTCGATCGCGACCGGGTAACCAATGTTGAATTCGCCTAGGGCCTTTTTGACATTTTCGATCTTGCGTTCGAAGGCGAATTCCGGCGCGTGCACGCCAATTACCACCAAGCCCTGATCCTTGTACTTTTCCGCCCAGGCCCGAACATAGGGAACGGTGTGGATGCAGTTGATACAAGCGAATGTCCAGAAATCGACGAGCACGACCTTGCCGCGAAGCTGCTCTGTCGTGAGTGGCGGCGAGTTCAGCCACTCGACTGCTCCATCGAGTGAAGGAAACTGGCCCTCAACAGGCAGATCGCTGCGGAAGGCTTCGCTGGCGTTGAGCGCGAGCTGAGGACCGTCAGTTGTGATCGCTGCACTAGCTGATGACGGCTCCTTGGTATGCAATCCGTCTAGAAGTGCCTGTTCTATCTTGCTCGTTCCGACTGTTGAAAGCCGCGCAAGCAACCCGGTGTCGGCACCAAAACCAATGGCGACGACACCTGCAAGTACCGCAATGCCCAAGCCGCGGCGCACCCATTCACCCGCTCCAAGCGATTGCTTCATCGCCGTGAACACGCGCCCGCCAATGAGCAGGGCCAAGCCCAGCGAAGTTGCGGCACCCGCCGAATAGGCAAGCAGAAGCAAGGTCGTCTGAACGTTGGCACCCTGAAGCGCGGCACCCGTCAGAACCAGCCCGAGGATTGGACCTGCACAGGGCGCCCAAAGCAGGCCCGTTGCAACACCGAGAACCAGCGAGCCACCGGCCGTCGGCACCGAGCGTGGTCCACCCGTCGCGTTCAACAGCCTGTTGGCCAACGCAACGACGGGCCGTGTCAGGATTGTTGCAAGCTGCGGCGAGACAAGCGTCAAGCCGAAGATCGCAAGCAGCCCGATTGCAGCGTAGCGGCCATATTCATTGGCGTGAACCGCCCAGCTGCCGCCGACCGCCGCCAGTGTCGCGACAAGAGCGAAAGTGATCGCCATGCCTGCGAGCAGCGGCAGCGTGCTTTTGACGAACGGCTGTTCGGCACGTGCGAAAACGAATGGCAGGACAGGCAGGATGCATGGGCTGAGGATTGTCAGCACGCCTGCAAGGTAAGCAATAACCGGAAGGGTCATCATCGTATCCTTTGGATAGTTAAAGGAGCGCCGAAGCGCAGCGGCCGAAGTTCAACCGTTGCGGGGACAAGACGCCTGCGACGTATCCCGCATGTGTCTCAACCAGCCAAAATTGTGGGCCAATGTATCCAGGCGCAACGCCGATACATTGGCTTACAATTTTTCCGCAACGCCCTCGCCCGCGCGCGAAAAATGCCTGCTAATGTGGTGCGACCAATAAATGGAAGGCACTGTGCGATGGATCACATCGACCACATTCTGATCGTCGATGACGATCGCGAAATAAGGGAACTTGTTTCGGGTTACCTCAAGAAGAATGGCCTGCGCGTCACGGTGGCGGCAGACGGACGGCATATGCGGTCATTTCTCGAGACAGACTCCGTCGATCTCATCGTTCTCGATATAATGATGCCCGGCGACGATGGTCTGGTCCTGTGCCGCGAACTTCGCGCGGGCAAGCACAAGGCGACGCCAATTCTCATGCTGACAGCCCGAACCGACGAAACCGACCGCATCGTTGGCCTGGAAATGGGCGCAGATGACTATCTCGCAAAACCCTTTGCCGCGCGGGAGTTGCTTGCCCGCATCAAGGCGATTTTGCGCCGTACGCGCATGCTCCCGCCCAATCTCCAGATAACCGAGGTCGGCCAGCTTCTGACCTTTGGTGATTGGCAACTCGACACTACCGGCCGGCATCTGCTCGACCGCGAGGGAACGGCTATAGCACTTAGCGGTGCCGAATACCGCCTGCTTCGCGTGTTCGTCGATCATCCGCAGCGCGTGCTTAATCGGGATCAGCTGTTGAACCTCACCCAAGGGCGCGAGGCTGAATTGTTCGACCGGTCCATCGATCTACTGGTAAGCCGGCTTCGCCAGCGCCTTGGTGATGATGCGCGTGAACCCGCCTACATCAAAACCGTTCGCAGCGAGGGCTACGTCCTGGCAATGCCGGTCGAGATTTCCGAGCTTCGCCAATGAGCATCGGTGCCACACTTCGGCCGTTGCGCTTATGGCCGCGCACTCTGGGATCGAGGCTTTTCCTGATACTGCTTGCTGGTTTGCTGCTTGCGCAAGGACTCACCTTCAGCGTCCAGTTTATCGAACGATACATGGCCGCCAAGGCGGTGATGCTCAATACGCTCGAGAACGATGTCGCGACGTCGGTCGCCATTTTTGATCGCCTGCCAGCGTCCGAGCGAGCCGATTGGCTTCAGCGCCTCGACCGGGGAACCTATCGATTTGAGTTGGGCGCCGGACTTCCCGGCATCGACACCCTGACCGAACAGGGCGCCGGTATCGCGGCGAAGATCCGGCAAGCCGTCGATCCACACTTCCCTATAAAATTCCAGTCCCTCCCGGGCGATGGCAAACGCCTGCAAGCTCATCTGACCCTGAGTGATGGAAGTCCACTGACAATCGATGTAAATCCGGCGCCAATCATGCCGCTGGCACAATGGCTGCCATATGTTCTCATCGCGCAGCTGCTTCTCCTCATTTTTTGCACTTGGTTTGCCGTCCGACAGGCGATCCGCCCCCTCATAAATCTTGCAAATGCAGCCAACGCGCTCGACCCGAACAAGAAAACGCCGCGGTTGAGCGAGACGGGCCCGCGCGAGGTCGCCTATGCCGCAACGGCATTCAACGCCATGCGAGATCGAATCGCACTCTACCTTGAAGAGCGGGTACAGATCCTTGCGGCTATCTCGCACGATCTTCAAACGCCGATAACCCGCATGAAGCTTCGTGCGGAGTTTGCCGAAGAGTCCGTTGAAAAGGACAAGCTGGTTCAGGA